>CALVPO010000014.1 GCA_944351345.1 uncultured Bacilli bacterium
GAAAATATATTTGTAATTATTTGTATTTTTATGATATTATATAGAAGTGATAAGTTGGCTCTTCATGATATGATGAGTAAAAGTATGGTTATAGATGAAGTATAGTTATTTTAATGAAAGGGTGTAATAATATGGATAATATAATTAGAAGTGAACAAGAATTAGTTAGAAGGGGAAAGCTAGATAAGATAAGGGAATTTTGTAATCCTTATCCTGATAAATATGATATTACTAATAGTATAAAAGAAGCTAGAGAGATTCCAGATGGGGCTAAGGATATAGCTATTGCTGGAAGGATTGTTTTTTTGAGAAAGATGGGGAAGCTTAGTTTTCTTAGAATTAGGGATATAGAGGCTTCTATTCAAGTTAGTTTTCAATTGGATTTACTTGGTGAAGATAATTATAAGTTTTTTAAGAGTTGTATTGATGTAGGTGATTTTATTGGTGTTAAGGGAGAGATTGTTACTACACAGACTGGGGAAAAGACTCTTAGAGCTCATAGTTTTGAATTTTTAGGTAAGGCTTTGAGGCCTCTTCCTGAGAAATTTCATGGTCTTGCTGATCAGGAGATGAAATATAGGAATCGTTATGTTGATTTAATTATGAATGAAGATGCTAGAGAGAGGTTTTTATTTAGGAGTAAGTTGATATGGGAGATTAGAAGTTTTCTTAATAATAATGGTTATATAGAGATAGAGACACCAATTCTTAATAATAAGGCTAGTGGGGCAATGGCTAAGCCTTTTGTTACACATCATAATGCACTTGATATAGATTTATATTTAAGAATTGCACCTGAAACATATTTAAAAAGGGCTATTGTAGGTGGCTTTACTAAGGTATATGAGTTTGCTAGGTGTTTTAGGAATGAAGGTATGGATACAACTCATTTGCAAGATTTTACTATGTTAGAGGGATATGGTGCTTATCTTAATTATCGTGATAATATGAAATTTTTAAGAGAGATGATTCAGAGTGTTGTTATGAATTTGTTTGGTAAATTAGAGATTACTATTAATGGAGAAGTTATAGATATTAGTGGAGAATGGGATAGTATTAGTATGAGAGATTTGATTTTGAAGTATTGTCCTATTGATATATATGAGTGTGATACTAAAGAGAAATTACTTGATAAGATAGAAGAGTTAAATTTAGAGATAGATAGTGAGACTCCACTTTTAGAACTTGGATATGGTAATTTAGTAGATCAGTTATATAAAAAGACTGCTAGATGTCATATTGTTGAGCCAGTGTTTTTAATAGAGCATCCTATTAGTTTATCTCCTTTGGCTCGTGCTAATGATGATAATAAAAATATTACAGATAGATTTCAATTAGTTATAAATGGGGCTGAGATAATTAATGCTTATTCTGAGTTAGTTGATCCTATAGAACAAGAAAAGAGACTTATTCAGCAAGCGGAATTAAAGAGTAATGGTGATGAAGAGGCTATGATGATGGATAGAGATTATATAAGTGCTATGGAATATGGGATGCCACCTATTAGTGGATGGGGTATTGGTATAGATAGATTAGTGCAAATTTTGACTGATGCTCCTAATATTAAAGATTGTGTTATGTTTCCTCTTATGAAGCCTGAGGATGAATAATTTTGTTAACGATGATGAAATTTGTGGGTTTTTAGTAAACAAATAGTTGAAAATATAGTAAAATCATATAAGTGTGCTATAATTAGTTTGGAGGTAGATCATGAAAACAAAAAAGAAATATGGATTATTTAGTGTACTACTTGTAATATTATTGATAGTAGTAGTTGCTACTTACTTTATAGATGGTAGAGATGGTAGCGTTAGTTATTTGGCTATAGGTGATGTATTTCTTAATTATGTACAATCTATTTATTATTTCTTTGATACAATTATATTTATTTTAGTTGTTGGTGGATTGTATGGTGCTTTGAATAAGTCTTCTAGTTATAAGAAGTTAGTTACTGATATAGCTGGGAAAATGAAGGAAAGAGAAAAATTATTTGTAGTTGTTTCTACTATAGTTTTTGCACTTTTGGCATCACTTACAGGACTTAATGTTATATTACTAATTTTTATTCCATTTGTTGTATCAATTATATTGTTACTTGGATTTGATAAATTAGTAGCATTATCTTCTACTGTTGTTGCAGTATTAGTAGGATTTATTGGAGGTATATTTATTACTTTTAGAGATGCTAGTAATCAATATGCAACTTCTTATACAACTTTTGATAAGTTAGTTGGTCTTGATAGTAATTATGGAAATATATTTCCTAAGATTTTATTACTAGTAATAGCAATTGGATTATTAATTTTCTATACTCTTAAACATATAAAGAAAATAGAAGATGGTGAAATTAAAAATGAATTATCTAATAATGATGTATTTTTTGTAGAACCTAGGGATAAGAGTGGTAAGAAGGTAAAAGTAGATTATTCTAAGAAAAAATCATGGCCTATTATGGTTATGGGGGTAATATTATTAGTATTGTTAGTACTTGGATTTATGCCTTGGAATAGTTTATTTGGAATTGAAGTATTTAATGATTTTCATACTTGGTTGACAGAGCTTACTATTCCTAAATTTAATTTATTTGGTCATAAATTTAGTGAGTATCCTGTATTTACTAGTTTAATTTCTGCTAATTTTTCAGCATTTGGTGAATGGGGTAGTTTAGGTACTTATATGATGGCTGTTGTATTGATAGCATTGTTTATATTTATTCTTAAGTTTGTTTCTAGAGTTAAATTTAGTGAGCTTATGGATGGATTTATATATGGTGTTAAAAAGATGGTACCTGCTGTTATGATTGTTATGCTTGCATATACTGTATTAGTATGTGTATATAATAATGGTATGGTAGAGACTATTATATCTAGTGCTTTAGATAGTTTTGGTGATAATGTTATCATAGGAGCATTAATTGCAATGGTAGGTGGAATTTTACACGTTGATGTTTATTATACAGTTGCAGGTGTATTTACTCCTATTGTAACTGGTCTTAGTGAAGAGGCTAATTTATCTGTATATGCTGTAATGTTTCAAAGCTTATATGGTTTAGTTCAGATAATTGGACCTACTAGTTTATTGTTAATTGTTGGTCTTTCATATTTAGAGGTTCCATATAGTAAGTGGCTTAAGTATATATGGAGATTTATATTAATGTTATTAATTGTTATTTTAATTGTATTAATGATAGTATCTTTACTATAATATAGTTTAAGAATAAAGTATTATAGAATCAGCTGATAATTTTTATTAGTTGATTTTTTTGATTAAAGTGCTATAATATTTTATTGTTTTAAGGGGGAGTTATGGAAATTAGTAGAAAAGAACTTTTAGATAATTATGTTAATTTAGATATTGGTGGTTGTAATGGTAATTTATATATTGATTTAAATAATCAAGAGTCTATGAGTAGAGTGATAAAGGTTTTTAAGAGTTCATATAGAATGGAAAATAGAGAGAAAACTCTTGATTATTTAATGGCATTTAGTAAAATAGTTGATAGTGGTTATCCATTGGAAAAATTATATTTAGATGGTCAGTTATTGGGTTATATTAGTGATTATTTTAGGAATAGTTTTAGCTTTAATTCAAGTTTGGTTATGAATAGAACCTTTTATGAGAAAATTAAAGCTAGTAGGGATGTTGATAGTCAACTTAGAGAAATACATAATAGAGATATAATTTTTCATGATATTAATTGTGGTAATTTGCTTATCGATAGTAATGGGGGACATATTATTGATTTTGAGGATGTATTAATTCCTGATGCTTTGGTAGAACCTTATTCTTTATATAATTTATGTTTTGAAAAGAGACCAATTGCTGCTTCTAAAAAGTTAGATCAATTAAAATTACTTATTTCTGTATTTAGTCTTTTATATATTTATGATATAGAGAGATATTTTGTTTTTAATAAAGATATTAGTAAATTATTAGAGTTTGTTAAAGATGATAAAGTTCTTTATGAATTTGTTAGTGAATGTTTATCTTGTATTAATAATAAGAATAAAGATACTCTACCTTATATTAGTGAAGTATTATATGATATAGATGAAGATAAAATTTATGAGGGTAGAAGTAGAGTTAGAAAATTGTTATATAGATGATTATTTATTATAACAATGCATTCGGATGCTAAAACATGCAAATAAAAATGAACTATTTTTAGTTCAATTAAATTCAATCTGGTGCCATTGGAGAGAAAGTACAACAACTTTTAGAGTAAAAAATAGTCAGTTAATAAGTTATTACTGATTATAGTATAACATATTTAATTAATTAAGGGAATTTTCAAAAATAAATCTTACAATTTTACAAAATAAAAATAACGACATAAAATTATTAAAAAAATAAAAAATACAAAAGGTAGATCATTGTTAATATGAGTATAACACAAAAATTAGAAATTGGTTATGAAAATATAGTTAAAAATATAAAAAACTTTCAAACTGTATTGAAAGAGATTTAATGATAGATTTTTTGATAGAAGATTTAGGTAAAGATGTATTAATGCTGTAAGTCGTGCCATGTAAATGTCAGTATTTTTATTGATTATTAAAAGAAATTTGAAATAAAAATTTCCATGAGTGTTTAAAAATTTTTAAGACATTTTCCAAAACTATTGATAGAACTATATTTCATAAAATTGCTCTTGGTTCTACCTCTTAAAATTTTATGCCATGTCAGATTAGTAGTAGTGGAGTAGAACATACATTTATTCTTATTATTAGTAAATACTGAAAATCTATCTTTTTCTAATTTAGCAAGTTTCTTTGATTTCTTTTTAATTTTATAAAACGAATTTTTAGTATTTTTTGTTTTATATTCTTTTTTATCACATTCCCTACATTGGGAAAGTGTTATTTCTTTATTAAGTATTTTACAAAATGGTTTATTTTTTCTCTTTCTTAATATATATACAATAGTTATTCATATTTTTCTCCATTTTTGAGGTATAAAATCATGTATGCTACGTATATTAAATTTTACTAATTATTAACTGTATGTATTATTTTTATAAAAATGTGACTTTTATAAAAAATAAAAACAAAGCTTTATTTTATAGGACTTTGTCTAATATCTCAATGGTGCACCCATAGGGATTCGAACCCCAAACCTTTTGGTCCGTAGCCAAACGCTCTATCCAGTTGAGCTATGGGTGCATTTGTTTTAACAAATTAATTATATAATAATTATTAGAAAAAATCAATAAGAAATGGGATTTATTTTTTTATAAATCCCATTTCTTTGAATTTTTCTATAACTTGATTTTCTGGTAAATCTCCTTCTAATCTATCGAATAAGTTAGTTTGTTTGCCATCTTTTATAAAAATGGTTATAGGTGTAGATCCATCTAAATTAAATTCTTCTAAGAATTCTTTTTGCACTTCTTTATTTTCTAAGTCATAATCTATATCAAAGATATCTATTTCATAATCTTTAGATATTTTTTCTAATTTAGGTTTATAAGTAGCACAATGTGTGCAAGTACTTTGACTTATTACTAATATAAACGAATCTTTATTAGCTATTTTTTCTTCTACTTGTTTATAAGTTAAGTTAATTAAGTTAGCTTTATTTGTGTTTCCTAGAGTTGCTATTAAGATAAAAGCTATTAATATTATTGCTATTATCAAAATTATATAAAATATATTGCTTTTATTTTTCATTATATTGTCCTTCTTTCTTTATTCCTTCTATATAATAATAACACATTTTTTTGATTTATTTAATAAAAAAACTTTCTTTTTTTTAGAAAAAGTGTTATTATATCTATAATAGGCTGAAAGGTTGTGGGTAAATGTGGTAAAAATTTTTCGCTATTTATTTATATTTATATTATTATTACCAATTAATTATATTTATGCTGATGTTTGTGATAGTAATGATATTGAGAGATTAAAGGAGTTAGCCAATCATGTTGAAATAAATTATTCTTATGATCAATCTGAGCCTCAATATGATGGCGAAAATTATAATAAATCTTATAACTTATATAATATCAGTATATATAATTTAGTTGATGATATATATATTGTTAATGATAATGAAGATGTTTTTCGTGTTAGTGATGCAGTAAATGGGATTATAACTGATTATGCTTTTGCCGGTAATAGAAATTATTATGTATATTCTACTAATTGTGAAGGTATATTATTACGAACTATTAGGTTAGATTTAAAAAAATTTAATGTATATTCAGAATATGATGAATGCAAGGGGTTAGAGGGTAAAGTATACGTTTGTGATAAGTGGTATCAAGGTAATTTGGATTATGCTACTTTTATAAGTGAAATTGAAAAGTATAAGAAAGATAATGATAGTGGAGTTAATGATCATTCTAATAATAGTTATTATATTTTTATTATTGGAGGTGTATTACTTGTTATATTCTTCTTGGTTTTTGTATTTATCCGAAGAAAGAGGAGTGTTTTAGAATGAAGAAAAGTATATGTTATGTTTTTTATATGTTAGTTGCTTTGCTATCTTTTTGTTGTAATACTGTTTATGTATCAGCGAATGATCATAGTATTATTTATGATATTGAAAAATTAAATTTTAAAACAAATGAAATTACTATAAAGGGATTTTCTTTTATTGATCATTATGACAATTATGGTGGAGTTAGTGGTTATAAAAATTTAACTACTTGGATAATTGTATCTAAAGCTAGTAGAGCTGAGAATGCTCTTGATAGAGATCATTTTGTGAAAAAAGTTGATCCTAAGTCTAAAGATTTATATGTTACTAGATGTGTTGCTAGTGGATGTTCAAATACAGAGCGCCTGAGAAGAATTAATAATAAAGTTGAAGAATACTATTGTAATAGAGACGGTAATAGTAGATGTTCATACCATGATGTTGGTTTTGAAGTTTCTTTAAAATATGAGGACATTTTTAAAGAAATTGGCGAAGCTAATAAATTGTATTTTTATATAAAAAGCGAAATAAAGTATAAAAATGGTGTTAAATATTCTGAAACTATTGGATTAGGGGTAAATAAAAAAGCTTGTACAATTAATAGTGGATCAAATGCTTGTCGTACTAGGGGAACTAATATAATTCGAGGTAATGATTATACTTTTGAATTTGAAGGTATAAGTTCTACTGTTGCTGTTACTGCTTCTAGTGCTAGAATAATGAGAACGGGTTTACAACCATATGATCAGAATCATTTTGCTGTAACTAATGGATATCCTGTTGAAGGTTATGGTACTGATGGTGCAATAAAAAAATGTACTGATAATACTTCAAGTGGAAGTGATTGTGTTGAAGGTGATGAGCTTAATTTTTATAAATTAGGTGTTGATCATTCATATGGCTCTGGTAGTACTACTTATTGGCCGGGAAATAGAGCTAGTTATTATGCTCATGCTGCTTGGGTGCAAGTTGAAGGTGAACTTGTATTGAAAAATTTTAAAGAAGATGATTCTAAGACAGGGTGTAATAAAATTCCTGCTTGGAGTACTGGTAGTAGTAATCCAACAGAAGTTGGATGTGGAAATACAGTAAATTATAAAACTTGTATTAATAAGGATAATATTTCTGGTACAATTTATTTTAGGTCATCTTTTGATAAAAAGAAAGGAAAAGTTAATTCTGATCAGTGTAGGAGTTTTGGTGGATATTGGGATCCTGAGGCTCAAGATGGTGCTGGACGTTGCTTTTTCCCAGTTAATTTTACCGCTTCACTTTCAATTTTAGAGGAAGGTACATATACTTTAGGTGGTGTTTCTCCTTCTTCAAATTTAAAAAATGGTCAGCCTTTTAATTTTTCATCATCATCATATACTAATTCTGTTTCTTGGATAAATAGAAAATGGGGTAATAATGCGTATGCATTTAATATTGCTGCAGCTAAGGATTATTCTTGTAAAAATGGTAGTTGCAAAGCTACTCCTTTATCCAACGTTTGGTATGGAACTGCTGATGATAATGGTAGAGGCGTGCAAGCTCGTAGAGCAATTTATTGTAGCCCTTATACAAATAGATGTGTTAAATATAATACTCCAGCTTTAGCAGCTGCAGCTTATATAAATGATTATGTTGCTAGTCAAATTGTAGGCTATTCTAACAAAACTGGTATAATTAATAGTATTAATTATACTTCTAGTGAATATACTAATCCATCGGCATTTCCAGGACAATGGACAGTGATGTCAATTAATGGTAATCCTAATCAAGTTTCTAATGTTTTAGATAATAAAGGAAGGGCGCATACTGTATATAAAGTTAGTGCAAGTTATAACTATGGTTTAAAAGATGGTTATTTAAATATTAAAAATCGTAGTATTACTTATAATAATAATGTAGGTACTTCAGCTGATTATGTAAATTTTGGAAAAAGGCTTTTTGTTCCGTTGAAATATAATCCTGGTCTTCCTTATATAATAAATTTAAATGGGAGTCAGATTAGTTTTGTTGATGGAATTAATTGGAGTATAGCTGGTCAATGTAGTGTTGGCGTTATTGCTGGATTATATGATTGCCCTGATGGCGGCTGCGGTGGCGGCGGCGGTGGTGGGAATTGTGATCCCACTACTAATATCTGCGATGGACTAGTTCTTAATGTTGCATATAGACCTATATCTGTTAATGAACCTTTTCCTGCAGGGGCACACACACCAATAAATTGGAGTAACTATATAAGTGCACATGGTCTTGATAGAATAAAAAAATCATATACTTATAAACCTGATTATACTTATAATGGTACGTTAAATTTTAATTCTGATGGTAAATATGGAAATTGGAATAATATTGATCCTAGTGGTGCTAGTCGTTTTGTTACTAATGGCAATGGTTTTAATGTAAATGCTAATGGTGATAATTACTGTGGATTAGGTTCATATAGCGATAGTTGTAATAAGGTAGGGTGAATAGATTTGAAATATGCATATGAAGGATTTTTTATGATTTTACTTGGGTTGGTTGGATTTGTTTTTATCTTTTTCCTTGTAAATATTACTTTGAATAATGAAAATGAATATTATGTTTTAAAGGAAGCTATGAAAGCAGCAATGTTGGAGTCTATTGATGTTACTTGTTATATGTTACCTGCTAATGGAAGTTTAGATAGTGGTGGCCGTCCATTTACTGGTAATGGTTGTGGCGGAGATGTTAAAATTTCTGAACAAAAGTTTGTTGAGAATTTTACTAGAAGATATGCTGCTAGTGTTAGTAGTGATACTTCTGAGTATAATATTGAATTTTATGATATTATGGAAAAACCACCTAAGGCTACTGTTGTTATAGAAGGAAAAACTAGTACGTATTCTTTATTGGAGTATGATGAATTAGGAATAACTAATAATCTTACAGGTATACTTGAATTTGACGCTTGATAGTATGTTTTTTGATTATTTTAGTTATATAAAATAAAGAGGAGGAATGATTGATGAAAGAGTCGATAAAGAAATTTGTTGGTAATAAAAATACTGTTACCATAATAGGGGTTATTTTGGCTGTTATAATTTTGTATTTTGGTTATAATATAAGGATTAATCAAAAAGTAGCTTTAGTTAGAGTGCCATATGCTAATCAGACTATTCAACCTAAAACTGCTATTACAGCTGATATGATTTCTTATATGGAGGTTGCAGGTGAATTTATTGGGAATGCTAGTTATTATAGTTCTGAGGATGAGATAGTTGGAAAATATTCTAATTATAATACTATGATTGCTGAGGGAAGTTTGTTTTATACAGATTTATTAATAGATGAAGATGATTTACCTGATTCTGCATTTTTAGATATTCCTAATAATTATACTGTTATTAATTATGGGGTTAATATGGATAGTACTTATGCTAATAGTATGATGCCTAATGATTATATAAACATTTACTTTAAAGCTAATGATGATGATGGTTCTATAATGTTTGGTAAGTTTTTAAGTAATATTAAAATATTGGATGTAAAAGATAGTAGCGGTCAACATGTATTTGAAAATACCGAAGAGGCTAGAACTCCTGCTTATATGTTATTTGCTCTTCCTGAAGATATGCATTTATTATTTAGGAAAGCTTTATATTTAGCTGGTCAGTATGGTGTACAGCTTATATTAGTACCAAATACTCAAGAACTTACTGATGAAGATGCTGAAATGGTTAGTAGTGAGGATATTCAATCATTTATAAATAGTAAGACTACTATGGTTTCTGTTGATGAAATATTAACTACTACTCAAAGTAAAGTTGATGGTTCTGATAATAGTACTAATACTACTGATAATGATACAACAACAACAACAACAACTACTACTAATAATAATAATAATAATAATAATAATAGAAAAAATAATGATTAAAGGGGGGATTTTATGAATGAATTTACTCAGGTAGATTTTGGACCTATTCAAGAATACTTGGACAATGATGATATTACTGATATATCTTATAGTAATGGTGGACAAGTTTGGTTAAAATCTTTATCTAAGGGTGTTTATAGAGTTGAAAATCCTGCTGTTAATAATGCTTTTATGGAGAAGATGGCTTTTCAATGTGCTAATTCTATGGGGAAAGCCTTTAATATGGCTAATCCATTTCTAGATGCTGAGAGTGCTGAGTTACGTATGAACTTTGTTCATGATTCTATTGCTAGAAATGGAATAGCTGTACTTATTCGTAAGACACCTGCTAAGATTAGATTAGAGAAAGATAAGATTATTAAAGAAGATTATATAAGACTTGATATACATGATTTTATATTAAAATGTGTTGAGGGACATTGTAATATACTTGTTAGTGGTGAGACTGGTAGTGGTAAGACTGAATTTGTTAAATATATGGCTGCTCATACAAAAGAAGATGAAAAAATAATAACTATAGAAGATACTTTGGAATTGCACTTGGATAGAATATTTCCACATAGGGATATAGTTGCTATGAAGACTAATAATATAGCAAGTTATGCTGATGTTTTGGTTACTTGTATGAGGCAAAATCCTAGATGGATATTATTATCTGAGGTTAGATCTGCTGAGGCTGTTATGGCTGTTAGGGATAGTATATCTTCTGGACATAATATTTTGTCTACTATACATGCTGATAAGGCTGAGAGTATACCTAGTCGTCTTTATAGTTTGTTAGAGTCTAGTATTGATATGGATCAGTTTTTAAGAAGTATTCATAGATATGTACAACTTGGTGTACATATTAAAGGTTATTATAGTGCTGAATTACAAAGATTTAAAAGGGAAGTTGCTGAAGTAGTAGAGTTTTATGTTACTGATGATAATGAACCTGGATATAAGATTTTGTATAAAAGGACTCCTGATGGTAATACTATTATTAATAATCCTACTAAGTATTTAATTAGTTATTTAGAGAGTCAAGGTGTTATAATGGAACCTGATATTCTTGTTAAAGAACAGTTTCATGAACCTACTACTAATGATGTTAATGTTAATAATGTTAGTTGTGCTAATGTTAATAGTAATGTAAGTGCTGGTGGTGTTAATAGAAATGTTAATACTTCTAATAATAATGTTACTAGTGGTACAAGTAATGTAGTTGGTAGTCAGGTTAATAATACTACTAGTTCTATTAATGGTAGTGTTAGTAATTCTAATGTAGTTAATTCTAATAGTGTTTCAAATAATAATGTTGTTAGGAATAATTTTAATAATAATGTTAACAATAGTATTTTAAATAATAGTGTTTCTCCTCTTAATAATAATATGGTTACATCTCAAGTAAATAATATTTCTAATCAAGGAAATTTAAAAAATAATCAAAGTACACTTGTCAATCAATCTAATATGAGTTATAATGTTATTAGTAATAATAGTCAGGGTGGTAAAGTGTAGGTGATTATATGTTAGAGATAATTTTAGTTGGTGTAATACTTTTATTTGTTGTTTCTTATAGATTTAGTACTGGTAATGGTATATATAAATTTATAAATGAATCATCTCATACTTTGTATGATAAATATGCTCCATATTCTTATAAAGAAATGAGAACTAAGATAAAAAGTTTAGGTATTGATTATACTCCTAGACAATATCTTACACAAATAATCTTAATAGGTGGCTTTGCTGCTGCTGTAGGATATTTATATTTTTATAGTTTGATAGTTGCTATTGTATATTTAATTATTGCTATTGCTATGATTCCTTATTTGACTTATCTTAGATCAAAAAGACAATATAGTGAGTTTATATTTGAACAAATACAAGTATATGTTACTAATACTATTATGGAGTTCTCTACTACTCAGGCTTTTATAAAATCTTTGGAAGGTGTTGTTAGTTCTGGAGTATTAGAAGATCCTGTATTATCTGATGTAAAAACCATGATAGCTTTATCTTATGAAAAAGGAGATGTGTATGATTCAATTAATTATATGAATACTAAATATCCTTTCTTTATGGTAAAAAATATGCATCAATTATTTTTGCAAGTTACTAAAGAGGGTGCTAAAGATACACAGGAGACTTTTGATAATATGCTTACTGATATAGATGCTTTAGTAGAAGGCGTTTATAGAGATAGAATGGATAGGGCTAATTTCCATAGACAATTTCTTGTTTTTGGTTTTGCCTTGTATGGTCTTGCTATTTTGATACAACTTTTGGTACAAATTGATACTTATATTTCTTTGCTTGATAATATATTTGTTTGTATTGCTTTACATCTTTTAGTTCTTATTAATACATATTTCTTACTTAAAGGTGAAAGATATTATAATGAAAATGTAGGAGCTGAGTAATATGGAAATATTTATAGTTGGTGCTATTATTATTTTTATACTTATTTATACTAATAGAATAAATACATCAAAATTTGTAAATGATAATAAAGATATATTTGATGTATTTAAAGAGGGTGATTATGAGTTTTTGTTGTATGCAAAATATGGTGATAGGGTAGTTGATCCTGAGAGCGTATATATGAAAAGAATTAGAAATGCTGCTTTGGTTACAGTTTTGTTGATATTTGTATTTATTTCAAATTTAAACTTTGTTAACCTTATTATAGCTTTGATAATTGGTGTTGTTGTTTTTAAGATGGATTATATTTCTCTTAGAAATTATTATAAAAGACATTTAAATGAAGTTGATTCTTTGTTGCCTTATTATCTAAAAGGGTTAGAAGTTTTAATTCAACATTATACTGTTCCTGTTGCTTTAGCTAGAAGTATAGAGGATGCTCCGGAGGTTTTTAAACCTGGATTGAAGGAATTAGTTGCTAAGATTGAAGCTGGTGATTCTAGTATTGATCCGTATGTTGAGTTTGCTAATAGATATCCTGTTAAAGATTCTATGAGAATGATGAGACTTTTATATAGATTAGGTCTTGGTGAGCAAGAAAAGAAACATAAGCAATTACTTTCTTTTAGTAAAAGTGTTTCTAATTTGCAAGAAAAATCTAGAGAAGAAAAATATAAGGCAAGACTTTGGAAAATGGAAAATATGACTATGAAGATGCTATTTTGTACTGGCGGCTTTGGCTTATTACTAATGTTAGTTGCTATGATTATGATGTTAGTTAATTCTGCTGGAGGAGCTATTTAATATACATATTAAATATTGATTATTAAAGGAGGTGATTGTTGATGAAAGAGACTTCTGGTGAATTTTCAATGACAGTAGTTGTTATAATAGGTGCTATTTTGATTGTTGCTTTTTTAACTACTATGGTAGGACCAATGGGCAATTTTATTAAAGAAAAATGGGAAAGTATGGTTGATGAAGCTTATATTGTTTCTGAAGTTGTTATTAGTTTAGATTAATTTTTTATTGTGATATGTTTTTGAGATGGAAGGTGATTTTATATGAAAGAAAGCTTTGGGGCTGCGACAAATATTTATTTGTTTATGGTCTTCTTTATAATTTATGTATGTTTTTTTGCAATTGCACTTAATTTCGCTAAAACATATCGTGTAAAGAATTATGTTATTGATGTATTAGAGCAAGGACGGTATTCTGGAGGACCTGTTGCTAGAAATGCTTATGTAAGTAATCATTTAACTGAATATTTTAAGTCTGTTCCTTATAGCGGATATGATGATTATGCTAGAAAGTATTGCCAAGGTAAAAGTAATTGCGAGACATATGGTGGTGCTGTTATATTGAAACCTAGCTCTACTGATAATTATTATAGAGTTATAGTATTTTTTAAAATTGAATTTCCTTTTTTAAATATTGATCAATTTTATGTTCCTATTAGTGGAGAGACTATTACTGTTAATTAATATAGATATAGGAGGAAGTATTATGAATGTTATAGTATCAAATTTGAATAAAGATAAATTTAGTAATTTAGGAGTAGATATTATTAAGTCTATTAATGGAGAATTTGATGTTGATGAAATTGTTCAGTCTTTCTCCAATTTCTTTTTTAATAGAATGTTTTTAGATATTACTGCCATTAAAGATTATAAAAACTTTAATAATATCCAAAAATTATCTATGGGATTAGATGTTGATAAAATTATTATTTTACTTAATGATGATCCAGTAGTGAATTCTAATATATATTTATCTAAATTAGTTAGCATGGGTATATATAATTTTGCTAAAAATAAAGATGAATTAATGTATTTATACAATAATCCTAATAGTTATAAAGATGTTGCACATTATCAACAAATTGATAATTCAATTATTGATGATGTGCAAGATGTATCTAATGAATTAATAATAAATAATGATGTTAGGATTATTGGTATAAAAAATATTACTAGTCATGCTGGTGCTACTAGTTTAGTGTATATGTTAAAGAAAATATTATCTAACTATTATTCTGTTATGGCTATTGAGGTTAGTAAGAGTGATTTTTTATTTTATAATGATAAGTATATGGTATCTGTTATTGAAAGAGATTTATCTAATATAATATTAAAATATAAAGATTTTAATATTATATTGATTGATTTGAACGATTTAAATAATGCTCTAGCTAGTAATATATGTACTGATATACTATATTTAGTTGAGCCATCGTTATTTAAGATTAATAAATTAATTACTCTTGATAGAAAGGTTTTTTTAGAGTTTAATGATGAAAAAATCATTCTTAATAAAAGTTTCTTTAATAAAAAGGATGTTAGAGATTTTGGATTTGAAGCTGGTATTAAAGTATTTTATAATATACCACCAATTAATGATAGGGTAGATAATTCTGCTACATTGATGCCACTTTTAGAAAAATTAGGATTATTTACTAGGAATCGTTAACTACTACTTTGTTGTAGTTTTTTTCTTTTTATGTTATTCTAATATTAGAAATAAAATATGAATGGGAGTAATTTATGGATAGTAGATTAAAATTTAGAATTTTAAGTGTTTTTTCTATAATTTTATTATGTATAGGTTTTACGATTAAAGAGTTTCAAAATGATACTTTTTATATTATTAAATTAGGTAATGATATATTGGAGCATGGAATAAATTTAATTGATTATCATTGTTGGGTTGCTGATTTACAGTACACTTATCCTCATTTTTTATATGATATATTTCTTTCTGTTATTTATAATGTTTTTGGTAATTTTGGTGTCTATATTACTACTATTTTATTTTTTGTTTTGCTTATATTATGTATTTATTTTATTAATTTGAAAATTAATAAAAATGAATTTATGGCTTTTTTTGTTAGTATTATAAGTATTGTAGCTTTTTTTTCTTTTGTTACTGCTAGATCACAATTGGTATCTTATATTTTATTAGTTTTAGAAGTTTATTTTATTGAGCAATTAATAAAATGTGGTAAGAAGAAATATATATTTTATTTGGCTATTTTATCTTTATTATTAGCTAATATACATGCTACTATATGGTTATTTTATTTTGTATTGTTTTTACCATTTGTTGGAGAACATATTGTTTCATTAATTGTTTTTAAATTTAATTTAAAAATTAATAGAAAATTGATTATAAATAAAGTATCTAATTTTAAGATGTTGGTATTGGGTTTTATTTTTTCTTTTATTATGGGAATTTTTAGCCCTAGTAAGATATGCTATACATATGTAATTAAAATTATGTTTGGTGATAGTCAGTCAGTTATTATGGAACATTCACCTTTAGTTGTTATACAGCATCCTTTATTTATTGGTTTAGTATCTTTATTATTATTAATTTTAATATTTACTAATATTAAAATTAAACTCAAAGAGTTGTTTATGATTAGTGGTCTTATATTAATGAGTTTAATTTCTGTTAGGCATGTTGCATTATTTTATTTGATAGGAATTATATATATATCTATTATATGTATTAGATGTTTAGATGTAAAAAGAGATCGAACTTTTGATACTTTATTTAATATTATTACTAATAATAATATTGTTTATGTTTTTATTTTTTTAATTATATGTGTTATTAGTTTTAAGAACTTTAGTAATAATTTTAATGATGATTATATTAATGAGAAAAAGTATCCTGTGGCTGCTGTTAATTATATAGAAGAGAATATAGATTTAGATGAATTTAGAGTATATAATGATTATAATTATGGAAGTTATATGTTGTTTAATGATATACCAGTATTTATAGATTCTAGATGTGATTTATATTTAAATGAATTTAATAATGTTAATATATTTAATGATGATTCTGATATTGCTAATAATTATAATAAAGTTTTTGATAAATATAATGTTAATTATGTACTTATAAACAATGATAGTATGTTATATAAATTACTATGTTTAGATGATAATTATGTAGAAGAATATGGAGATAAATATTTTACTTTATTTAAGCTTGATTGATTTTTTTATAATAGATATTAAATATTTATAATTACTAAGTTATTATAATTAGTGAGGTGTTTTTTGTGAATAATAATAGTAGATTTAGATTTTTTATTTCTCCTTTAATTGTTTTATTATTTTTAAGTATTATTTTTATTATTAATGATGTTTATCCATTGGGAAAAAATACTATTATTAATGGTGATTTAGGTAAGGCTTATGTTCCAATTTATTATTATATGTTTGATATATTTAAAGGAAATGCTAATATATTTATGAACTTTGATGTTGGCATGGGTTCAAATATGTATGATTTGTTTTCTATATATGGCATTTTATCACCTATTAATTTAATATTAAATTTTACTAGTAGGAGTAACATTCCATATTTTTTATCATATTTATTAATTATTAAAATTTGTTTAATATCTATTACTTCTTTTATTTTATTTGATAAAGTTTATAGAAATGTAGAATTATTTTGGAAAGTATTGTTTAGTGTGTTTTATGCTCTTGGAATTTATATAATTGTTTATCATACTAATTTAGTGTGGCTTGATAATATAATTTTATTTCCTATCTTATTGTTAGGGTTTAAGAATGTTGTTGATAGTAATAATTTTCATTTATATACAATAGTTTTATGTTTATCTTTTTGTTTATCTTTTTATATATCATATATGGAAATATTATTTATTTTGTTTTTATCTTTTTTATATTTAAAGTTTTTTTGTCCTAAAGAAAATAAAAAGAAATTTATTTTTTCTTTAGGTATTGGAACATTTTTAGCGTTAGGAATGTCTATTTTGTTTGTTGGACCAGTAGTTTTACAAACATTTAATTCTGCTAGATTTAATTATTCTACTGGTTTTTATTTAGTTAATTTTACTATTGATAAAGTATTAATTGTGTGTGGTTATGGATTCCCAATTGCTTTATTTGTTATTATGTTATCTTCTAAAATTATTGATAGTAAATTTAAAAAGTTTTTTTTGTATTTATTTTTAATTTTGTGTATAGGAGTTATTTTAGATCCTATTAATAAAATGTGGCATACTGGTAGTTATAAAATGTTTCCTTTTAGATATGGTTTTATCCCAGTTATGATTATTTATATGGGGGGATTATATTATTTAACTAAAAATCCTACTTTAAAATTTAAATTTAATGTTAAATTTTGGATTTTGATTTTATTATTAGTTATTTTGGCTATTTTGTTTTATTTTTTTATACCTATTAGTGTTGCTTCAAATCCATCTGTTGGTATTATGAATCGTATACAGGCACAATTAGTGTATTTTATTGTAGTTATTTCATTTGTTTTAGGTTTATTTGTTGTTTGTTTAGATAATTTTATTTTGAAAAAGATATTTATTTGTTTAATTTTTTTTGTATATTATATAGGTTTTGGGCTAGGCTATATTGGAATTACTTCTGATAAATTATATAGAGATGATTCTGCTATGTCTGTATTTGACTCAGAAGAAGTTTATGATTTTTTAAAAGATGATAATAATGGTATTAATAGATATAAATTTTTGAATAATTATTTAATGGGTAATTATGCATTTATAAGTAATAGTTCTTCTATTTCTACTTGGAAAATGATTGATTTTTCTAGTTATAGATTAGCTTATAAATTAGGATATTATGCTAATGATTCTATTATAGAAGATGGTGGTACTTTATTTTCAGATAATATATTAGGTATTAATAAATATATAAGTCGTGATAAGCTTAATTCTAACATATTTGATTTAATTAAATATAATAATAAATTTTATTTATACAAGTTAAATAATTATTTAGGATATGGTTTTTTATATGATAATTTGGGTGATGATAATATAAAATTTTCTAATAGTATTGATTTTAATAATAAAATTTATAAAAAATTTTTTAATAAAAATGATAATATTTTAGAAAAAGTTAATTATGTAGAAAAAAATATTGATTCTGATAAGAATATTTGTGTAAAAAAAAGTGGTGAGATAAACTTTTCTATTGTTGTTGATAAGTTAAGTGAGTTATATTTTGATTATGGTAAAATTAGTAATAATGGTGAAATAAAATATATAAAGGCAAACGGAGTAAAATTGAAAAATAGTAATGTTTATAATTTAAATAATAAACATTTTAATGATTATGATGGTATTATAGACTTAGGTACATATAATAATGAAGTTGTTGATATTGATATTTATTTGGATAAAAATGTATGTATTTATGATTATCAGTTTGCTACTTTAAGCATAGATAAGTTAAATAGTTTAATTAATGATAATAAGAGTGATATAGTAATAAAAGAACAAGGAAATAGTTTTATTATTAATGTTGATAATAAAAAAAATAAAGATAAATTATTTTTACCTCTTAATTATTTAAATGGTTATGTTTGTAAATTAAATGGTGAAAATGTTAGTGTTGATAAAGTAATTGATAATTTTGTTAGTATTGATTTAAAAAAAGGTAATAATAAAATAGTTTTATCATATTATCCTCTAGGATTAGTCGAGTGTTTTTACATTTCTATAATTTCACTGATATTATTTATTTTGAGTTTTAAATTTAAGTTTATTAGTAATAATAATATTTTACTTAATTTATCTATGTATTTGTATTATGTTATTGTTGTAATTATGTTTTTTATAATTTATATTTATCCTGTTATAATAATGTTTATTTAATAGAACTGTTCGGAAAGCTCTAATTTAAATTCATGTTATATATAGTACACATAATTTTTAATTTAGTATCGTAT
>CALVPO010000015.1 GCA_944351345.1 uncultured Bacilli bacterium
TTTTTCAATTTCTATACGTAACATTTTCGCTTGGAATTAATTAATCAAGCATGTAACATTTTCGCTAAAAAGTCACAATTTTCGTTATAAAACACAATAAAAACTTTGATTTTTTTTTTATTTGTGATACAATAACAATGCGGTGATGAAAATGAATAAAATTAAAGAAAAGGATGTTATCCAAGTAAAGATAACTGGTATTCAAAAATATGGGGCTTTTGTTAATGTTAATTATAGTGATGATTATAGTGGATTAATCCATATTTCTGAGATGTCTTATGGATATGTTAGAAACATAAATGATTTTATCAATATTGGTGATAATATTTATGCTGAAGTTGTTAAAATTGATGATGATAGTAAAAAAGTAAAACTTAGTATTAAAGATATAGATTATAAAAAAGACGGTACAAGACTTAAGAGAATGGCTGAAACAAAAAAAGGGTTTGAGCCTCTTCGGGAAAATCTTGAACCATGGATAAATAAAAAAATTAAAGAAATTACTGATAATTTTTAAAAAAACATAAAAATCACTTGACAAAATAATATACCTGATGGTATATTATTAACTGTCAAGCAAATTAATGGGCGATTAGCTCAGTTGGTTAGAGCATCTGCCTTACAAGCAGGGGGTCATAGGTTCGAGTCCTATATCGCCCACCATTATTTGTGCCGAAATAGCTCAATTGGTAGAGCAACTGACTTGTAATCAGTAGGTTACGGGTTCAATTCCTGTTTTCGGCACCATATTTTTTTTGGAAGGATAGCGAAGTGGCCAAACGCGGCAGACTGTAAATCTGTTCCTTCGGGTTCGATGGTTCAAATCCATCTCCTTCCACCACTTATATTAGGTAGTATTTTTACTGCCTCGTAGCCAAGCGGTAAGGCACCACACTTTGACTGTGGCATGCGCTAGTTCGAATCTAGCCGAGGCAACCAATTATTTTGTTCCGCTAGCTCAGTCGGTAGAGCATTTGACTTTTAATCAAAGGGTCTGGAGTTCGAATCTCCAGCGGGACACCACTAAAAAATTAGACGAAGTCTTATAAAATAAGGCTTTGTTTTTATTTTTTATAAAAGTTACATTTTTATAAAAATAATACATATAGTTAATAATTAGTAAAATTTAATATACGTAGCATACATGATTTTATACCTCAGAAATGGGAAAAAAATAAATAATTATTGTTGATATAATAAAAATTAAAAAATAGGGCTAAGTAAAAATTGGTTATTTCTACTCAGTCCCATTTTTTATTAATTAATAATTTTATATAATTAAATATATATTCTTGAATATAACTGCCAACTGTTCTATCATATTCTTCTGATGTTAATATATTATCTGATATGCATTTTATTGATATTACTGGAATTTTAAATTGATTTGCTATTGTATATACTGCTATGGATTCCATATCTTCGCATATAATTTTATATTTTTTATTTAGTGATATAATTTTATCTATTTCTCTATTCCAACAATCCCCACTACCTATTCTACCATAATAAATATTAGAATTAGTATTTATATTTTTTGTTAATTCTATTAATTTTTTATCTGCTTTTTCTATTATTAATTTATCTTCTATACCACTTAGAAATGTTAATAATTCCCAATTTGTAGCATCACTGCCTTTATTTTTTTCTTTTATTGGTGTTTTATAAGAATTAATATTTAAACATTCAGTTCCTATAATTATATCTTTTATATGCAATTTTTTTGAAGTTGCACCTGCTATTCCTATGTTGATAATTGCTATAGGATTATATTCATTAATAGCTAACATAAGTGATGCTGAGGTTTGTATTAATCCAACATTAGATATTAATAATACTATTTTATAGTTTTCTATTATTCCTTCATATATTGTATATCCTTTTAGAGACTTTTCTTTTATATTTTCTATTTTTTTTAATAATTCTTCTCCTTCTATTTTCATAGCTACTTGAATTAAAATTGGCCTTTTCATACTAAATAAACCTTCCTTTTCTTTGTTCAAAGTATATATATAACTAAAACTCTTAAATAAAAAATTTTTTTGATTAATTTTCTTTTATAATATCTAAATTAAAATAAACTTAATTGACTAGATTCTGGTAATCCGTCAAATAGATTCATTGTTTTCATTTTTTCTATTAAAGTAGCAGATACTCGACATCGTTTTTGAAAATCTTCTATTGATAAAAATGGTTTTTTTTGTGCTTCTTCTCTTATACTTTGAGCAACAGTTTCGCCTAATCCATCAATTGTTCTAAATGGTGGAATTAAAGTTATTCCGTCATCTGCTATAATAAAATTTTTTGCATCACTTTTCATTATATCTAAATTACCAAATATTATTCCTCTAGCTGTTGCTTCTAGTGCTAACTTTAATGTTTCTAGTACACTTGTTTCTTTATTACTAGCATCATAACCTTTATTATTTATTTCAATTATTTTACTTTTTATTGAACTATAGCCCTTTATCATACAATCAATGTCAAAATCAGTAAATCTAGTTGAAAAATATGTTGCATAATAAATTACTGGATAGTGGACTTTATAATATGCTATTCTAAATGCACTTATTACATATGCTGCAGCATGAGCTTTTGGAAACATATATTTTATTTTAGCACAACTATCAATAAACCATTTCTCAATTCCAGCTTTTTCCATTACTTCTACATGTTTCTTCCAAGTCTCTGGGTCTTTACTTGCTTTTCCTTTTCTAACAAATTCCATTATTTTAAAGGCTTTTAATGGTTCTACGCCATGATACATTAAGTATACCATTATATCATCACGACATCCTATTACGTCTTTAAATTCTACTGTACCACTTCTTATTAAATCTTGTGCGTTACCTAACCATACATCTGTTCCGTGTGATAAACCTGATATTTTTATTAATTCTGCAAATGTTTTTGGTTTTGTATCAATTAACATACCTATTGTGAATGGCGTTCCAAATTCTGGAATACCTAATGTTCCAGTTTCATTCATTATTTGTTCAGCAGTTACACCTAATGGTTCTGGAGATAAAAATATTTTCATAGTTTCTTTATCGTCTAATGGTACATCTTCTACTACTGGTACACCTCTTAGATTTTGAATTAATCTTAATTGAGTAGGATCCGTATGACCTAATATATCCAATTTTAATACATCTTGATCTATAGCATGATAATCAAAATGCGTTGTTCTCCAAGCACTTTTTGGATCATCAGCTGGATATTGATATGGAGTAAAGTCAAATACATCCATATATCCTGGGATTACTACTATTCCTCCTGGATGTTGACCTGTTGTTCTTTTTACTCCAGTACATCCTTCTGCTATTCTCTCTACTTCAGCTGTTCGCATTTTTATATTATGGTCTTCACAAAAACCTTTTACATATCCAAAAGCTGTTTTTTCTGCTACTGTTCCAATTGTTCCAGCTCTATATACATTATCTTCTCCAAATAATACTTTTGTATAATTATGTGCACTAGCTTGATTTAAATCTGAAAAGTTAAGATCTATATCTGGTACTTTATCAGCATTGAAACCTAAAAAAGTTGCAAATGGCATATCTTGTCCATCTTTTATCATTTTTGTATTACATTTAGGACATAGTTTATCTGGCAAATCAAAACCTGAAGAATATTTTGCTCCTAATGAATTTCCTTCTTCGTCTTCAAAAATGCTATATTTACAATTTGGACATCTATAATGAGCTGGAAGAGGATTTACTTCTGTTATTCCCATCATTGTTGCAACGAAACTAGATCCAACACTTCCTCTACTACCTACTAAAAATCCTTCATCATTAGAATGTTTAACAAGTTTTTGAGCGATTAAATAAATAACATCGAATCCGCCACCTATTATCCCACCTAATTTTTTATTAATTTCTTTTGTTAATTCTTCTTCTGTTAATTCTTTATCACTATTATTTTTGATATTTTCTCCAACTATTTTCCTAACTTCTTTATCTCCTGAAAAAATAGTATTATGTAAGCATTCAAATATTTTTTTATTATAAGTAGCTTCATCTAAATTTTGTTCTTTTTTGATTTTTTCTTTAATGCTATCTAAAACGCTATCACCATATAGTTCTTTGGCAATTCTCTCCTCTATATTGTATGGTAAATTTTCGCCATACCAGCTTTTTGCTTTTGTATAAACTAAATCTATTACTGTTTCAATTGATTTATCAATTTTAGGTGAGAAAGGAATTCCCCCTGTATCAATTATTACTTCATAATCAGTACACATATCGCGTATTTTATTGGTATTAGTTATTACTATTTCATGGCTAAGTTCTTCTCCTAGAAAGCTAAATTCGTTTAACATTTCTTCTGTTGTTCTAAAATATTGATCTGGTATTGTTTCATAACCTTTTTGATTTAAATATTTAGCAAGAGGATGTCTGCCTTTTCCTGGAACATTTTGATGAACTATAATTTCTCTATATATTTTATCTTCTTTTGTTAGTGTGTGAGCATCGCAAGTTGCTACAACAAGTTTTCCTATTTCTTTGGCACAATTTACTATTTTTTCTATAGCAAATTTTACTTCTTCTATACTATTAATATCATGTCTGGCAACAAGATGCGTATAATTAGTTATTGGTTGAACTTCTATGTAATCATAAAATTCCATTGTTTTTTTTAAGTCATCATTACTTCTAGTAAGAGCTGTTTTAAATATTTCCCCATTATAGCAACCACTTCCAATTAATACATCTTCTCTATTTTCTACTATTATGTGTCTAGGAATTCTTGGTGATTTTATTAAATATTTGGTAGAAGCATAGCTAATCAGTTTAAACATATTTTTTAGACCTTTTCTAGTTTTAGCAATCATATTAACATGGACTTCTCTATTCCATTTATTGATATCAAACTCATTTGGTACACTTGCCAAATCATTGAATGTCTTTATCTTGTTTCTGTCAAATTGATTTAACATTTTAAAGAAAATATATCCTGTAAATTCAGCATCGTAATCTGCTCTATGGTGATGTTTGCCACCACTACCGTCACTTTCTTCAAATGTTATACCATAATTTTTAGTTAAAGCTGTTAAATTATGTCTTTTTAAATCTTTATTAAATATTTGTGAGATAATCATAGTATCTAGAACCGTATTTTCTAATTTTCCTAAACCATATTTATGATATGCCATTTCTATCATATTAACATCAAATCTGGCATTGTGTGCTACTAATGGTAAGTCTCCAATCCATTCTTTAAATTTCTTTACTATTTCTTCCTCATTTGGACAGTCCTTTACCATATTATTATTTATACCAGTTAATTCTGTAATTTCACTATCAATTAAAACTCCCGGATTTATTAACTCGTCAAATGATTCAATTAAAGCTCCGTCCTTCATTTTTACCGCACCTATTTCAATCATTGTATCATGAAGTCCTGGATTAAAACCTGTTGTTTCTGTATCAAAAATAACATATGTTGATGAGTAAATATCTTTATCTGTTGGATTTATAACTATATCTAGATTATCATCACTCATCTCTAGCTCTGTTCCATACATTGCTCTGAAGGTTTTTGCATTTTTCATTTCTTCTGTTACTTTAGAAATTTCATCATCTACTAGTTTTATATCACAAACATTTTCTTTATCTATATTTTTCTTTTTTTCTTCTAATTCTTTGATTTTTTCTTTAAAGGGCGCTAATATTTTTTTATTATAGCTTGTTACTTCATTAAAAATGTGTGGAAAGGCTTGACAGCCATCATGATCTGTTATAGCTATTCCTCTATGTCCCCATTTTATAGCTTGTTTAACTAATTTTATTTCATCTATTACTCCATCCATTTGACTCATCATTGTATGAGCATGAAGTTCGCATCTTTTTTCTGGGCTGTTATCAACTTTTATCCAATCTAATTTAGGATCAATAGGAGTAATATCTTTAAATCTGGTCATAAAAACTAATTCTCCGTTAGAAAAATTATCTTCTTTTACTCGTCCATACATTGTATACCAATTACCTTTTTTTAATAAATTCTTTATTCTAGCTGCTTCATCATCATCTTTTGTAAATACTTTACAATATATACTGTCAGAAAAATCAGTTGCTTTTAACGTAAATATTTTATAACCACTTTTTGCTTCAAATAAATCAATATCAAATATTTTAGCTTCTATATTTATATTATCTACTTCATATAATAAATCTTTTATTTTGGTTATTTCACGACTTTTTTTAGTCCTATAATATGTTTTGTTTTCTTTTTGATTGTCTTCTTTTGTAATAGTTTTTTTCTCTATATTGTAATTAGGTGTTGCAACTTTCTTATCTGCTTCTATTTTTTGTAGTATCTCTTCTTCTTTAGTTGTTTCTAATTTAATAGATAATTTTATATTTTTGAAGCCATATTTCTGTAGCTTTTTTATTATATCATTTTCTTTATTTTTAATATTTATTTCTTCTATTTTATTAAATACTTTAAAAATTATTTCGTTATTATTTAGCTCTATATTTCTATTTTTAAATACGTTATATCTTGCACTGCTTTTAGCATAATTATCTATAATTCTATTAAAATATTCTTCTACATTTTTATATTTTTCTTTTTGACAATCAAATTCTAATCTAATTTTACTACTAAATTCATGGTTTAAACATGATAGTACATCATCATATACATTAATACTTGGAATACTATCTATAGTTATAACAAAATTTAGTGTATTATCATTTTTATCAACTATTACTTTATTTACATAGCTATTGTTAAAATACTTCATGTTATCTTCATTAATTCCTATATGATTAAGCAATTTTTCTAATTTACTATCCATTACTACCACCTCTAAACTTCTTTTTCATTATAACAAATATTATGTGTTTTTAGATATACTTTTCTTATCTGTTTACACATTTCTTTTAATATATCTCTTAATTATATTATTTGTTTTTTTTCTTTAAAATCCTTCTTTTTTTATTATTTTTTTTATTAATATTTAACTAGTACTCAAATTATTACCTAAATAATATTCAGGAATTGTACCTTGAATTATTTTCATTATTATTGGAACTTCTGTATTGACATTAACTTCCTTTGAGACAAAAGGCATGTTTATAATCATTGTTACTGATACTTGAATTTTTACTTCTATCATTGCATTATTTATACCATACTCTTTTACATTACTGTTAACTTCACTTATAACATGTCCTGTGGTTTTAAATTTTATTGGTATTTTAGGACCAATGTTGTTTAATAAAAAGTCTCCTGTAAAAGTTCCAGCTTCTATATAGTAAATGATGCCATCTTGTATTTCTTCATAATCGATATCTGAAAAATCTTCAAAATAATCATCTAGATCACTAATTTGTCCATTTTCTACTTTTTTTAAGTTAGTCTGGATAGTTTTATTTACAGAAGTTAAAAGCTTATTTATAACTTTTGTATTAAGATCTATAGTAACTACTTCGTTGGCATTATTTCTTTCTATGTTAAAAATATTATCAAGATTCATATTAGCTATATCTTTATTTATAGAATCATTAATTACTAAAGTACTTAGTCTTTTTACTTCACTAATTGCATATTTAGTTACAGATGGAGCTATTTTTTGGGAAATATGTCTTATAGTAAAAAAAGAGACTACTATACCTATTGTAAATATATATAACATTACAGTTACTAATTTGTATCCTTTTTTCATATTATATATTATGTATTTTACTTGTACTTTACTACTTTACACTTTGTAGACATAAAATTATAATTAACTTTTTAAGTTATAGTAAAAAGTGAGTATTTATAGTATAATTATTTAAAGGTGGTGTTATGATTTTTAAAAATTATTTTAGAGATAATAGTTATGCTAATAGAGGAATGATATTAGAAGATGATATCAATGAAACTAATAAATATTATCTTATTCATAATATTGCTTTAATCTATAAAAAACCTACTCCTATAAAGGTAGTTAGGGTTGAATATCCTAAAAATGTTATAAAAGAGGCATATTTTAATGAACCTTCTACCTTAGATTACAATGGTATTTATAAAGGAAAATATTTGGAATTTGATGCTAAGGAAACACAAAATAAAACTAGTTTTCCGATATCTAATATACATAAACATCAAATAGAACATATAAGACGAGTCTTGTATTTTGGTGGAATTCCTTTTATTATAGTTAGATTTACTTTACTAAATCAAACATATATATTATTAGGAAGAGATTTAATAGATTTTTTGGATAATAATACTAGAAAGTCTATTCCTTTAGAATATTTTAAATTAAAAGGTTTTTTAGTAGAATTAAAATATACTCCAAGATTAGATTATATAAAAATAATAGATAATTTTTTATTGTAAAGGATGTTGATTAAAATGAAAAAAAAGAAAAGAAAGAGTGTGCCTAGTAAGCATCATAAAAAAAGAAATACAAGAAGTGCTAAAAATGGTAAACAAAAAAGAAAACTATGGAAAAAACTTTTGTCTGTATTTATCGTTTTATGTTCTATAGGTGTATTTGCTGTTTTTGGATTCTTCCTCTATATAGTTGCTACTACTGGAGAATTTGATCCTAATGCTTTAGCTAATCAAGATCAGACTATAATATATGATAGTGGAGATAATGTTATAGCTAAACTAGGTATGGAAAAAAGAGAGTCAGTTAAATATGAAGATTTACCACAAGTTTTAATTGATGCTATTGTTGCTACTGAGGACTCTAGGTATTTTCAACATAATGGTGTTGATGGAGCTAGATTTTTGAAAGCATCAATTGGACAATTACTTGGTAATAGTGATGCTGGTGGTGCTTCTACTATTACGATGCAGGTTGTAAAAAATAATTTAACTTCTACTGATCAAACTATTGTTAGAAAGTTTAAAGATGTTTATTTGTCGGTTTTCTTTATGGAGAAAAAGTATACTAAAGAAGAAATCATGGAATTTTATGTTAATGATAGTCTTTTGGGAGGAAATGTTTATGGAGTTCAAGAGGCTTCTAAATATTATTTTGGTAAGAATGTATCAGAACTTAGTTTGCCAGAAGCTGCTTTGATTGCTGGGTTATTCCAGTCTCCTAATGGCTATAATCCTTATAATAATCCTGAAGAAGCTCAAGGTAGAATCAAAACTGTACTAAAACTTATGGTTAGACATGGTTATATAACTCAAGAAGAGGCAGATATTGCTAATTCTATTGATGTTAAGAGTCTATTAGTTGGTAGTAGTGATGATAATAATTATCAAGGATTTATTGATACGGTTGTAGATGAAGTTAAGGAAAAAACTGATAATGATCCTTATTTAGTATCTATGGAAATTCATACTACTATGAATACTGATATGCAAAGCGGTATTAATGATATACTTGCTGGTAAAGGTTATAGTTGGAAAGATGATAAAGTACAGGCTGGTATAACTGTTATTGATGTTAATACTGGTGCTATTGTAGCTATTGGTGCTGGTAGAAATCGTGTTGGTGAGAGAACATTTAATTATGCTACTCAAGCTTATAGACAACCTGGTTCTACTGCTAAACCTATATTTGCTTATGGTCCTGGTTTTGAATATGATAATTTCTCTACTTATCAATTATTTACAGATGAAGAATGGTCTTATACTGATGGTACTGAATTAGGAAACTGGGATGATAGTTATAAAGGACTTATGACATTAAGAGAAGCTCTTAGTATTTCAAGAAATGTTCCTGCTGTAAAATCTTTACAAACTGTTCAAAAAGATGTAGGAAATAAAAAAATAGTTGAATTTGTTGAAAATTTAGGAATTGACTTAAAAGATGATGTTGCATATGAATCTTATTCTATTGGTGGTCTTAAAGAGGGTGTTAGTACTGTACAGATGGCAGCAGCTTATGCAGCTTTTGCTAATGGTGGTTATTATACTGAGCCGTATACTGTAAAATCTATAACTTATAGAAGTACTGATGAAGTTGTTGATTTTGAAAATAAAAGAAAACAAGTCATGAAAGATTCTACCGCTTATTTAATGACTAATGTGTTAGAGTATGCTGCTAATTATGGCTTTAGTGGTGGTACTGGAAGTTATGGAGGTACTGTTGCTGTTAAAACTGGTACTTCTAATTATACAGAAAATATTATTAATAAATATGGATTGCCAAAGAGCGCTGTTAATGACTTGTGGTCAGTCGCTTATACTCCTGATTATTCTATTTCTTTATGGTATGGATATGATGAAGTATCTAGTGAATATTACAATACTGCTTCGGCTCCTAAAGATAATTTAATGTCTGCTATTATGAAAAATATTCCTGTTACTAATGAAAAATTTAATCAACCTGATTCTGTTGTTAAGTCTGAAGTAGAATATGGTACATGGCCTGCTCAAAAACCTAGTGAATTTACTCCTAGTAATTTAATTAGAACTGAATATTTTACTTCTGGTACTGAGCCAACTGAAACTTCTGCTAGATTTGCTAAATTAAGCGATGTTAAAAATTTAAAAGCTAGTCAAACTTCTTCAGGTATAAAATTAACTTGGGATGCTAGTAGTCCTGAAGTCATTAGTGATGATTATTTGAAAAAATATTTTTCTCAATCAGTATTTGGAAATAGTGCTAATAAATTTTTATCTGAGAGAAAAGCATATAATTCCAGCAGTTTAGGAGACTTTGGATTTGGTATTTATGTAAATGGACGTGAAGTGGCCTTTACAACTAATAAATCTTATACATATAGATCTGGTGTTTCTGGTAATGTAAATATAACTGTAAAAGCAGAATATAGAAACTTTAAGAGTAATGCTTCTAATGGTGTTTCTGTTAATGCTAAAGCTACTGCTAGTGATAACGAAAGTAATAACAATAGTAATATAGATAATAATTTAGAAGTTGCTGTTGTACCTTCTACTACTACATTTTCTATTGGTAGCTATGCGGAATCTGGAATCACTGTTAGCTATAATGGAAATGATGTTACCAATGAGAGTCAAATAAGTTGTAGCGTTGATGTTAATGGAGAGACTAAAAATTACTCATCTATTAGTGAGTTAGAAGCTGGTATTAATTCTATACAAATACCTGGTACGTATACTATTACTTATAAAGTTATGTATCAAGGTAATGCTGGTACTACTAGTAAATCTATAAATTTAAAATAAGAAAGCTAAAAAATACGCTTTCTTATTTTTAATTACAAGTATAACCTAAATCTTCATAGTTGGTTCTTGTTGTATCTAGATCTCTATCTAAATTGAATCTAGCTAGGTCAGTATCACTTATTTTTTCAAAATCAATTCTGTAAATTATTTTATATTCATTATCATTATCTGTATCAACTTTATATGAGAATCCTTCTATTCCACCATAAGAATTGATTTGATTTTCATATGTATCTTTAATACCTGCTATATCTAAGATTGTATCAGTAACACCGTCTATTGCACCATCGATAGTATCTCCAACAACTCCATCAACTACATCATCTGAATTTGATTCATTATTATCATCTGTTGTAATACCATCACTATCAGCATTTATTCCGTCTGTATCATCTGTTGTATTAGTTGTAGTACTGTTATCTCTTGCTTCTATTTCTGAATTTGTTTCTCCAGTTGTTGTATCAGCTGTTGTGTCTATATCTTGTGTTGTATTATCAGTATTGTTATTTTCATCTTGAATATAGTCATATGTAATCGTAACAAATTTAACTTCGTTATCCTTGTATTCTATTTCGTAATCTGTATTAGTAGTCATGCCATTAGCAGTACTTTTTGAGCTACAAGTTAATTTTTCATTGTTATCGCCACATCCAGACATTAAAAATAATATACTTAAGAATATTAATATTTTTTTCATTTCTTCCCTCCAATCATTATTAATATACCCAAATATGCATATATTAATATTACCAATTTTTAGTATTAAATTTTTTTACATAAAATTTAAAATTAAAAAAAATACTAATAATAATTATTATTACTAGTATGATAAAAAATTATATTAAATATTTATTACCTCATTTTCTTTACAATTAAACTTACATATCTTTTAACATCTTTTATTAATTTAGCATATAAATTAGGATAATGTCTAATTTCGTTAATTATTTCTATATCATCCCTTGATACTGCTCCTATATATTCGCTACCATCTTCTGTAACAACTGGAACTTCTCTTCCTAATAAATAATCAGTAGTTGTTTCAAAAATATCTGCTAGTATACAAAATGTTTCTAAACTAGGTGTTCTTGTTCCATTTTCATAACCACATACTGAAACTTTTGTTACACCAATCATATCACCTAGTTCTTGCTGGCTCATTCCCTTTTCTAATCTCATATCTTTGATTCTTTTTCCAATTAACATATTTACTACCTCACTTACATAATACTATTTAATTACTATTTCGTTAATGTAATATTTAATTAAATTTCAAGGTCTTTTAATTAAACTAAACTAACAAGTAATAGTATGCCACACTTTAATTATTTTTGCAACCTTTTTTTTATTTTTTTATTAATTCTTTTATAAACTCTTAATTTTTTATTTAACTTTTTGTCAAATAAATATTATATAATATTAGTTTTTAGTGTATAAAATATTAATATTAAAATATTGGTGGGTCATAGTCTATCAAATGATGTGACTAATAATATTTACATTCATAAATCAGTTGAAAGATTAAAAATAGAAATAGAAAAATTAAATTTTAGAGGTAAATTCAAGTGTATGCAACTTATATGCAATGGACATATATATCACAAAATTTTATACAAACAATTAATGCAAAAAGATAGTTACTCAAAATTTACAAATTAAAAAAGCCCATATTTTATAAGAGCTTTTTATATTCATAATGGCGCTTGATGTAGGACTCGAACCTACGACCTATCGGTTAACAGCCGAGTGCTCTACCAACTGAGCTAATCAAGCATTTCTCAATGACTTCTTAATTATATAATATATTATTTAAGAAATCAAGAGTTTTTTTATATTTTTTACTTATTTTTTTCACTTTTATACTATGTGTTAATTTTTTTACTAAATTTACTATCATATAAACTATCAGTTGCTACTGCATTTAATTCTAAATCTGCTATTATTCCTTTTTTATAGGCATAATATGCTGCTGAACCGATCATAGCAGCATTATCTGTACAATATTTTATTCTTGGTACCGAGAAATCAATGCTATTTTGTTGACACAGTTTTTCTAATGATTTTCTTAGGGCTTCATTAGCAGCTACGCCACCGGCTAAAACTAAATTTTTTACTTTATATTCTTTTATTGCTCTCATTGTCTTTTTTGTTATGACTGTTAGTACTCTATTTTGAAATGTTGTACAAATATCTTCTACTCTTATATTATTTCCTCTTTGTTTTTCATTATGCACTAAATTTACTACAGCACTCTTTATGCCACTAAAAGAAAAATTGTAGCTATCATCATCTAATGGATATGGCAAGTTATAAGTATCTTTTCCTGATTTAGCTAATTTATCTACTTTAGGACCACCTGGATACTCTAGTCCTAATATTTTAGCTACTTTATCATACGCTTCTCCTACAGCATCATCTAGAGTATTACCTATTCTTTTAAATGAATAGTCTTCATCCATGTAAACAAGTTCTGTGTGGCCACCACTTACTACTAATGCTATAAGTGGAAATTGTAATCTTTTTTCTAAGTTATTAGCATATATATGACCCGCTATATGATGAACTGGTATAAGTGTTTTTTTTGTTATTAATGATATTGTTTTAGCACATTGTAATCCTATTAATAACGATCCTATTAATCCAGGTCCATATGTTACACCTATAATATCTATATTTTCAATATTAATCTTGCTTTTTGTTAATAATTCATCTAAAACAATTGTTATGTACTCAATATGACTACGACTAGCTATTTCTGGTACTACTCCACCAAATTTTTTATGTATGTCTATTTGAGTAAGTACTACAGTTTCAATTTCTTCAATACCATTCTTTATTATACTCATGCTTGTTTCATCGCAACTGGTTTCTATTGCTAGACAATAAGTATCCATCTACATCACCTGCTTTTCCATTAGAATACCGTCTTCATTTCCATAATAAAATTTTCTTAAAGCTACTTCTCTAAATCCAAATTGTTTATATAAATTTCTAGCTATTTCATTACTTTTCCTTACTTCTAATGTTATATTTACTACATGGTTATTGATTGCTATACAGATTAAATAACTCATTATTTTTGTACCTATTCCTTTATTTCTGTGATTTTCTTTAACAAAGAAATTATCCACTTCTATTCTGTTATATATTAATGAATATACTAAATACCCTATTACTTCATCGTTATCATTATAGAATTCTATACTTTTTTGATAAGGATTTGCTGATTCTAATTCTTCTATTTCTCTTATCATTTTTGTTGCTCCAATGCTTGTGGTAACTTTAGATAGTTAGGTACAACTAAATGACAGTTTAGTGGCTTACTATTAATATAATAAGAAACTATTTTTTTTATATCTAAATTAGATTTTTGGACTTTTATTTCATCTATAAGTAGATTTTTATTACTTATACATATTGGATTATATTTTTTTATAAGTTCTATTATTTTTGTTTTGTTATTAAATTGTTCTTTGATTATTTCATTATTGTCTTTGTCATATAATCCTATATAATAATTGTCATGTTTAGCGTCCAATAATACTAAGCAATTATCGTGTTTAATCGAAATAGCACGCATTTTTAGAGATGATATGCAGATTATATCTATTTTTTTTAAATAAGCAAATACTTTAGCTATAGTTACTCCTATTCTTACTCCTGTAAAGGATCCTGGGCCATTTACTACCATAATTTTGTTTATATCATTTGGAGTTATTTTAGCTTCATTTAAAGCATTATCTAAAAAACTGGTAGTATAAATAGAATGTTCATTGGGAATATTTTTATTTATATTAGATAATATTTGATTATCTTTTACAATAGCTATAGAAACATCACTAGATGATGTATCTATAAATAAACTTATCATAAAGCATCCTCACATACTTGTTGATATTTTTCTCCATGTGCAGTTATTACTATTACTCTATCATTTTCTCCAGTAATTTTAAAAGTTATATCTAATCTTTCTTTTGGGAGATAGTCTTCTATCATTTCTGCCCATTCTATTATTGTTACACCACCATTATTAAAGTATTCTTCTAATCCAAGACTTGCTACATCTCCGTTTGTTCTATATACATCCATATGATTTAGTGGTAATTCTCCTACATACTCTTTTATAATATTAAAGGTTGGAGATGTTATTTCATCAATTCCCATAGCACTAGCAAATCCTTTAGTAAAAACAGTCTTTCCACTTCCTAAATCTCCGTTTAAACATATTACCATGTTAGGAAATTTTTCTGATTCTATATTTTGTGCTACTTCTATTGTTTCCATTTCGTTATGTGTTGTTATTTTATATGTATTATTCATTTATCTCACCTTTCTTTTTTTGTTATAATTTAATTATACTTATTATTATGTAAAAATACAATAGTTTTTTTTAAATTGTTAGTTATAGAAAAATATTTTAAATTTTTTGTTACAAATTAGTATATTTATGATAAAATAAATTTAGTTATGTAAAAGGAGATTGGTATGAATAAGTGTAATAATGGTCATGTATATGGTGAATATACTATCATAGATGGAAAAGCTTCTAGGACTTGTATGTGTTGTGGTCATGTACAAGAATATCCTATTGATAAAGATATTGTTGATGAAATATCTAAGCAAAAGGAAGCTAAAATTTTAATAAATACTTTATTATCTGGTGACCCTGAATTAATTACTAGTAATGAAGATGCTGTTAAATTGGTTAGTTGTATAATTGACGATATGTTTGACATTCACGTTTACAATAATGGTAAGCAACAAGAAATTATTAATTCGGTAAGACAATTTAGTAAGTATGATGATTTTTTTAAGAATGCTAGTGATTGTTTAAATTTCTTTTTTAAAATAAATAAATTTAAAATTGCTTATGGATTAGATAATTTTCCTGATGAAGAGTCAAAAATTATTTATGAGGCTATGTGCGATAAATTTGATTCTTCATACAACAATTCTATTAGAATGTCAGAGAATATATTAGCTACTTTACATGATAGTCAAAATCAAAAAGAATCATTTATAAGAAGATGATTCTTTTTTTTATGCTCCGAATGTATTATATAAAAATTTTCCTAACTCAATACTAACTACTGTAACAACTACTAAAATTACTAATAGTATTAATAAATTCGCAAAGCCACCACTTTTTTTGTCTAGTTCGTTTACTTGACTTTCTTCTGATTCTACGTTAGGTGTAGTATTAGTAGTTGGGGTTGTTGGTGACGTAGTTTGATTTTGTTGTTTAGGGACAGTTTGTAATACTTGAGTTGTTTCTAAATGACTATTTTGAATTGGTTTAGGTTCAAAAATATCATTTTGTTCATTAGTATTTGTTGGAGTTGCTGGTGCTGGCTGATTAGTATCTGGTTTGGGTTGTGAAAATATATCATTTGCCTGTTCTGGAATATTTTGTTCTTTAGGAATATTCTGCTCTTCCGAAATTTGAGATTGAGGACTTGGAGATGATGCAAATATATCATTCGTAGGAGGTGCAGTTTGTACTTTACTAGCCTCTCCGGTAAATGGATTAATATTTTCAAATGGATTAGATGATGAAGGTTGATTAGACTGTTTATTTTTTAACTCATTATATGATATTCCTTCAACAAAATTTGGCATTTGTTCTTCTAACCATGATACAAATTTATTATCAACATCTGTTTTCTCTACAATAATGATTTTTTGATTAATTCTACTTTTATCTACTCCAGCATCATTTAGTTTTTTATATATTTCACTAGTAATACTACCTATTTTTTTTGTTTCATCAAATATTTTTTGTTTGTCTCCACTATTAATTGAACTTGTTAAAAGATTAATATCTAGCATAGGAAATACTAATACTCCACTCGGATATGTATTATTTATATTGGTATATTCTTCATTTATTTGTTGAATTAATGATTCTTTAGATAAAGAATTATTAATAACTGCATCAAATGACGGTTTCATATTAAGATCTATTAACATCGATATTTCTTTATCAGTGTTTTTTGGTAGTACTATAGAGTATTGTCCAGTTTGCTGACTATTTATTGTATAAATTGTACTATTATTATTTTCACTAAAATTATTTGCTCCTTCTAATGTCATATTAACACCTCTTTCTGCTATTATTGATTTAATTATAATATAGAATTATTAAAAATTCAAGTAGCTACTTGAATTTTTGAAAAAAATATAGTATAATTTTTTTATTAGTGGAACTTTTCTAAAAAATTTTTTATTTTTGTAAACGGTTAAATTTAATAAGAAAGGAAGTTTTAATGAAAGAAGATAATAATACTCGCGTCTTTGCTTTAGGTGGTTTAGGCGAAGTTGGAAAAAACATGTATTGTGTTATGCACAAGGATGAAATAATTATAGTCGATTCAGGTGTTATGTTTCCTGAGGACGATTTATTAGGAATTGATTATGTAATTCCTGATTATACTTTTTTAAAAGAAAATCAAAACAAAATAAAAGCTCTACTTATAACGCATGGGCATGAAGATCATATTGGAGGAATTCCTTTTTTGTTACAAACAGTAGAAATTCCTAAAATTTATGCACCTGCTCAGGCTAAAGCTTTGATTGATAAGAAATTAGAAGAAAGACATATGAAATATAAAAATTTATTTATTTATAATGAAAAAACGAAAATAAAAACTAAATACTTTAATATAGAATTTTTTAGAACTACGCACTCTATTCCAGATTCTCATGGTATTTCTATTAATACTCCTAATGGTACCATTGTTATGACTGGAGATTTTAAAATTGATTTAACACCTATAGGACCTATGTCTGATATTCATAAAATGGCTAAAATTGGTAATAGTGGTGTACGATTACTTATGAGTGATTCTACTAATGCTACTGTTAAGGGAATGTCAACTAGTGAATCTATTGTTGATAGTAACTTAAGTGAAATATTTTCTAACGAGAAAAGCAGTAGAATTATATTAGCAACTTTTGCTTCAAATATTTATAGACTTAAACATATTATTGAAATTTGTAAAAAGAATAATAGAAAAGTAGCTTTATTTGGTAGAAGTATGGATACTTCTATAGATATTGCTATGAAATGTGGCTATATTAAGGATAAAAAAATTATTGTTACACCAGAAGAAGCTAATAAATTAAAACCTTCACAGATATGCTTGTTATGTACTGGTAGTCAAGGTGAGCCATTAGCTGCTTTATCTAGAATTGCTAATGGAAGTCATAAACAAATAAAATTGATGCCTAACGATATAGTTATATTTTCTTCATCTCCTATTCCTGGTAATGCTGCTAGTGTTGCTAAGACTATTAATAGGTTATATTTAAAAGGTGTTCGAGTATATACTAATTCTGATGATGATGAAATTCACTCTTCTGGACATGCTAATCAAGATGAATTAAAATTAATGATAAGGTTATTTAAACCAGAATATTTTGCTCCATATCACGGTGAATATAGA
>CALVPO010000016.1 GCA_944351345.1 uncultured Bacilli bacterium
GAAGATGCATTATCAGATATGTTAGATAATAATACTAATTCCAGTACAATTAAAGATAATATAGATGAGTGGTATAAGACTAATATAGAAGATAAAGGATACTCTAGTTATATTGAGGATACAGTGTGGTGTAATGATAGATCTATATATCAGTTAAATGGTTGGAATCCAGAAGGTGGAAGTACAATTGGTATATTGCGTTTTAGTTCTAATAAAAGAGTAAATGGTACATATATTCCAACTTTGATTTGTAGTAGAGAAATAGACAAATTTACAGTAAGTGAAGAAAATGGAAATGGAGATATGGACTATCCATTAGGATTATTAACAGCAGATGAGATAATGTTAGTAGGTGGGAAATTTGGAGTTATAAATGATACTCATTATCTTTTTAATGGTAAGACTTGGTTTAGTGCTTCACCTTCTTCTTTTCTGATTATATTTGCTTTTGATGGAGGATTTTATTCTAATGGTTTTGTTTTACAGAGTAATGGTGAATTGCATAGTCATGGACTATTTAATTCTAATGGCGTTAGACCTTCTATTTCTCTTAAGCCTTATACAGAAATTAGTGAAGGTACTGGTACTAGTGATGATCCTTATCAAATTAATGTTAATTGAAAGTTAAATTGGTGAAAAAATGTAATATTTTTATTGACAATTAGATATATTTATAATATAATCATGGAGAAAGAAGCGGAAAGTAGATGTATTTGTCTCACCTGATTACTTTTTGGTAATAGGTAGAAAGCCAATAAATATTATAATAATAGTTATTATTTGTTTTATTGTTTTTTTGATGAATACAGAGCTTTTCTGTATTCATTTTGTTTATGGAGGTGTTTGATATAGCAAACAATAAAGATAACTTAATTAATGAACAAATTAGGTGTAAAGAAATGTTAGTTATTGGTCCTAGTGGAGAACAGTTGGGATTAAAATCAAGAAAGGATGCTCTTACTTTAGCAGGGTATGCTGGGTTTGATTTGGTTTTGATGAATGAAAAATCTGATCCTCCTGTTTGTAAGATTATGGATTATAACAGATTTAAGTATGAAAAGAAGAAGAAAGCTAAGGAAGCCTTAAAGAAACAAAGGGAAGCTATTGTTAATGTTAAGGAGTTTAGATTATCTGTTACAATTGATAAGCATGATTTTGATACTAGGGTTAATAATGCTAAGAAAGCTATACTTAGAGGTGATAAGGTTAAAGCTAGTATTAGATTTAAAGGGCGTCAAATAGCACATCCAGAGCTTGCTAAAGATGTTCTTGTTAAATTTGAAGAAGCTTTAAGCGATGTTGCTGAGGTAGAGATAAAGCCTAAGATTGAAGGTAGAGTTATATTTATGCAATTGACACCGAAAAAATAAATAGTTAAGGAGATAATGGTTATGGCAAAGAAAGTAAAAGTGAAGAAAAATAAAATTAAGACACATAAAGGTTCTGCTAAAGTTTTTAAGAAAAGGCAAAGTGGTTCTATAAAAATTACTAGTCAAGGTACTAATCATAATACTGGTAAGAATAGTGCTAAGAGAAGTAGACAAAAGAGAAAAGGTAGTAGTTTACATAAATCAGATTATAAGAGAGTTAAAGATTTAATTTAGAAGGAGAGGACGTTATGACAAGAGTTAAAGGTGGCACTGTTGCACGTGCAAGAAGAAAGAAAGTATTAAAAGAAGCTAAGGGTTACTTTGGTAGTAAACATAGATTATATAAGACTGCTCATGAGCAAGTTATGCATTCAGGACAATATGCATATAGAGATAGAAGACAGAATAAAAGAAACTTTAGAAAGTTATGGATTACTAGAATAAATGCTGCATGTCGTGAAAATGAAATTAGTTATTCAAAGTTTATTAATGGTTTGAATAAAGCAGGGATTGCTGTTAATAGAAAGATGTTAAGTGAGCTTGCTATTGAGAATAAAGAAGCATTTAGTGATTTGGTTGCAATTGCTAAGAGTTGTTTAGATGGTAAAAAATATGAGCCTAAAGTAGAAAAGAAAGATACTAAAAATGTAGAAGAAAAAGATGTTGCTAAGAAAGTAACAAAGAAGACAACAACTGCTGATACTAAAAAAGAAACAACAAAAAATCACTAACTAAAAAAGTAGCAGAAAAAAAGGAAGAAAATTAATTTAAAAATTAATTTTTAGGAAATGTCTAGTAATTTAGGCATTTTTTTTGTATAATTAAAATGGTGATAATATATGTTAGGTAAGATAGTTAGTATTATAGGGGATAGGGTTAGGATAAAGTTAGAAGTTAATGTTTATAATATGGAAACTATAATGGGAAAGAATGTTATATTTGATGATATTGATTTAAAAATAGTTGGAGAAATATTAGAAGGAGATTATACTTATTTAGATATAAATTTAATTGGAGAAATTAAGAATAACAAGTTTGTTTATGGTAGTATAACTAAACCTTCTTTTAAGGATCCTTGTAGAATTATTAATAAAGATGAGTTAGATATTGTTTATCAGAATGATAATAGTAGTAATTCTATTAGTATGGGTACTTCTACTGTTTATAAAGATTATCGTATTTCTTTAGATGTTAATTCTTTCTTTTCTAATCATTTTGCTATTTTAGGAAATAGTGGATCTGGTAAGAGTTATTCTACTTCTAATATTATACAAAAGATATTTTATGATGCCAAAGATTCAATTCCTTTTAGAACTAATATTTTCTTATTTGATGCTTATGGTGAGTATCAGACTGCGTTTAGTGATATAGGGCGTAATAATCCTAATATTAATTATAAAGTTATTACTACTGATTTGATGAGTACGGAATATAAGCATTTGAGTTTACCTTTTTGGTTGCTTGGTACTGATGATATAGCACTTCTTCTTAATGCTAATGATGAAAATCAGATACCTATTATAGAGAAAGCTTTAAAATTAGTAAGTTATTTTACTCAGGAAGAAGATAAGGTTATAGAGCAGAAGAATGATATTATTGCTAGGAGTATTTTAGATATAATTTTTTCTGGTAAAAGTCCTAGTGAAATTAGAAATAAGCTTACTTCTGTGTTAACTAAATTTAAGACTAATGATATAAATTTGGAAGTATCCCTTACTAAGGGGGGATGGAGTAGGACTATTAGACAATGTTTATATGTAGAAGAGTCTGGTAAGTTTGCTGATATTGAGCTTGTTATTAATTATTTGGAGGGATTTACGCAGAAGGAGTTTCAACTTAGTATGCCAGATGGGACTTTTGCTTATGGATTGAAAGAATTTGCGTTAGCATTAGATTTTGCTCTTATTAGTGAAGGAGTTTTAACTAGTGAGAAGGTTTTTGATTATGCTAATGTTTTGAAAATTAGGCTTAATACTTTAATGAATAGTGATTATTCTAAATATTTTGATTATCCTAATTATGTTACTAAAGAGGGATATATAAGAGATTTGCTTACTGCTGGTAATGGTAGAAAAGCACAGATTATAAACTTTAATATAAATTATGTTGATGATAGGTTTGCTAAGAACTTGGTTAAGATATATTCAAAGCTATTATTTGATTATGTTGCTAAGTTGAAGAATCGCGGTGCTTTAGCTTTTCATATACTTCTTGAAGAAGCTCATAGGTATGTGCAAGAAGATATTGATATTAAGTTATTTGGATATAATATATTTGAAAGAATTGCTAAAGAGGGTAGAAAATATGGAATATTATTGGGCCTTATTAGTCAGAGACCATCTGAACTTAGTGAGACTGCTATAAGTCAGTGTACTAATTTTTTGATATTTAAGATGTTTCATCCTAATGATTTGGCTTTTGTTACTTCAATACTACCAAATATTAGTAAAGAATTTATAAGTAAGCTTAAGACATTTCATTCTGGTATGTGTATAACTTATGGTAGTGCTTTTAAGATGCCAGTAGTTATTAATGTTGATGAGCCAACACCACCACCATTGAGTCAGAATGTTGATATTATGAAAGTATGGTATGTAAAACAACAGTAATTATTAATTGGAATTTTGATTTCCTTTGAAAATGGAAAGGAGATATTAAAATATGAAGAATAAGTTTAATTTAACAAGAGAACAAAACGTATTTATTGCAAAAAGAAATATTGTAGATTATATATGGAAAAGTGCTAATTTAGAAGGAATTGGTGTAACATATTCTGAAACGCAAGCTATATATGATGGTGGTGTTGTAAATGGACTTACTGTTGATAAAATAATTGCTATAAACAATTTAAAATATGCTTGGCAATTTATACTTGAAAATGAAGATATGGAATATGATTATAAAGTATTATGTCATATTCATAAATTAGTTGCTGATAAACTTGTGTTAGATGGAGAGTTAGGAAGAATTAGAACTACACCTGTAAATATTGGTGGAACAAAATGGAAACCTCAATTTCCTATTGAAAGTCAAATTAAAGAAGAATTAGAAGAATTATTAAATCAAAAAGAAAAAACAAAAACTGAAGTGGCTATTGAGGTAATGTTATATATTATGAGAAGACAGATGTTTATTGATGGCAATAAAAGAGTTGCTATGTTATTTGCTAATAAAATAATGATAGATAATGGATGTGGAATAATAACAATAGCACAAGAATATCAACCGACTTTTTATGAAAAATTAATTAAATATTATGAAAGTGGAGATATGGTTGATTTAAAAAAATGGATTTATGAATATTGTATTGATGGAATAGATTTGAATAGTGATTAATAAAAATTATATATATTTAAAAATGGTAAATTCCATTTTTTTCTTTTTGTGTTATAATATTTTTTGAGGGATTTTATTATGAAAAATAAAGAGTATGTTGTAGATAAAGATAGTGATTTAATTAAATATATGAGGGATAAGGGATATTCTAAAAATAAGATTAAGTCGCTTGTTAAATATGAGTGTATTTATGTTAATGATGTATTAGTTAAAAGATTGCCGTTTAATTTAAGTAGTGGTGATAAATTGGTTATAGGTAGTGGTAGTGTTTGGAATAGTTCTTTAAATATAGTTTATGAGGATGATAATTATTTGGTTGTTAATAAAGAGGCTGGACTTTTAACTATTAGTACTAGTTCTTCTAATAAAAATTATGAAGATACTTTATATAGAAGAGTCAGGGCTTATTTGAATAGTAAAAGAGAATATGCTTTTATTGTGAATAGAATCGATAAAGAAACGTCTGGTTTAGTAATTTTTGCTAAGAGTGAGAAGTTTAAGAATATACTTCAAAGTGATTGGAATAATATTGTTCAAGATAGGAAGTATGTTGCTGTTGTTAGTGGTAAGATAAATAAGAATGGCAGAATTGATAATTATTTATATGAAGATAAGATGACTTTTTCACATAGTACTAATTATGGTGGTAAGAGAGCTATTACTAATTATAAAGTTATAGATGGTAATGAAAAATATACTTTATTAGATATTAATATAGCAACTGGTAGAAAGAACCAAATAAGGGTTCATATGACAGAAATGGGTCATCCTATAGTGGGGGATAAAAAGTATTATTCTAAAGATAATTCTATGAAAAGATTAATGCTTCATCATTATGAAATAGCACTTATAGATCCTATTACTAAGAAGTTAAGGAGGTTTAGGTGTGATATTCCAAAAGAGTTTTATTATTTATTTAATAATAATTAATTTAATAGCCTTTTTTTTATGCTTTTTAGATAAGAGAAAGGCTATTAGGGGGAAGTTTAGAATTCCTGAAGATGTTTTGATATTTGTATCTTTAATTGGTGGTTGTTTTGGTATGGGGATTGCTATGAATATTTTTAGACATAAAATAAAAAAACTAAAGTTTAAATTAGTTTATTTATTTTGTATTATATGGTTGTTTATATTTATAAGTTAATTATGTCTTTTATGAATTTTTCTTTTTTGGTCTGGTTTTTCTAGATGTTCTAATATATTTATAGGTATTTTTAGTAGTTCTTCTTTTGGTAATGAAATATATTTTAAGGCATCTATTAGTGTTTTTAATTCGTTATTGTCTAGATTATCAAAATCTAATTGTTTTAAGAATGGTCTACTAGTGATTATATGGTAGGCTGTTTTTTTATCTAAATATGGACTGTTAGTGATATTTGTTATGGAGTTAAATTCAGGAGAATTTCTTTTGTAAATTATGTTAAGAATTGGTGATATATAGTTAGTATAGGAAGTTTGGTATATTTGATGGAATTTTTCAAATATTAGGTTAAAATCGTAGTTTTTTAAATTATTTTCTTCATTTTTAATACCTATATCGAGAGTATTTTTATGTTTCTCATATAATTCTTTATTGTTTTTTTGGAGAAATTCTTTTGTTTTTATATAACTATATAGATTAGCATCTATTTCTGTTAGAAATTCATCGTGGTTGTGGACATAAAAGTTATAATCATTTTTTTTGATTATAGATTCAAATATAGTAATAACTATATGTTCAAAAGGTAATGGGAGAGTAGATGTTAATTCTGTTTTACTAAATTTCTTTAATTTATTTTGTCTGATATGTTCAAATTCATGATATATAATATGTAATATAAATATTAATTGTTTATTAGTAGGAATTTTTTTTCCTTTTTTTATTTGATTTAGGTAAATAAATATTGTGTTTTTGTCATCAAAAGTTACTCCTATTGTATTTAGAGGCATTTTTATTAGTAATAGTTTGGTATAATTATTGACTAGTTTAATATTTTCTTTGAAAAATTTACTATTATACCATTCAACTATAGTAACAGGGTTTGAACTTATTTCTATATTTTCTTTTTCAGATTCTTCTTTTAGAATACTATTTACTAATATTTTCATTTCTTTTGTTGTTAGATTTTCTTTTATTTCCATGGTTTGTACCTCGTTTTAGTTAATTATAGCATGTTTTTATAAAATTAAACAAAATATTTACTAATGTTTATAAATTTGTTATAATTGAGTTGTTATTATTAGTAAGGAGACTGTTATGAAGAAAAGTGTAAAAGATTATGATTTAAGTGGTAAGAAAGTTGTATTAAGATGTGATTTAAATGTTCCTATTAAGGAAGGGAATATTCTTGATGATACTAGGATAAAAGCTAGTTTAGAGACTATTAATTATATATTAGATAATGGTGGATGTTGTATTATTTTATCTCATCTTGGGAAAGTAAAAGAAAAGTCTGATTTGGAGAAGAATAATTTATATCCTGTTAGTGTTAGACTTGGGGAATTACTTAATAAAGAAGTTAAATTTTTGCCTAATACTAGAGGTGATGATGTTGATTCTATGGCAGAAAATTTAAAACCTGGTGAAGTTATGTTAATTCAAAATACTAGATATGAGGATTTGGATGGTAAGAAAGAGAGTGGGTGTGATTTAGAACTTGCAAAGTATTGGGCATCTTTGGGGGATGTTTTTATAAATGATGCTTATGGTACTTGCCATAGAGCTCATGCTTCTAATGTTGGAATATGTAAGTTTTTGCCTAGTGGTTTAGGTTTTTTACCTAGCCGTGAGATTGAGAAAATTGATGGTATTATGAATGAAGATACACATCCTTTTGTAGTTATTATGGGGGGAGCTAAAGTTAGTGATAAGATTAAGGTTATAGAAAATTTAATTAATAAGTGTGATAAGTTGTTAATTGGGGGAGCAATGGCATATACTTTTTTAAGAGCTAAAGGTTATAATATTGGCTCATCTATTTTGGATGCTGATTCTATTGAGTTTTGTAAGGAAATGTTAGATAAGTATTCAGATAAGATTTTTCTTCCAGTTGATAGTTTAGTAGCTTCTAGTGGAGATAGTGATGGTTTTGTTATTAAGAATGTTTCGAAATTTAGTGATGGTGATATGGGATTAGATATTGGTCCTGATACAGTAGAGTTATTTAAAAATAATCTTAATGGTGCTAAGAGGATTGTTATAAATGGTACTATGGGATATTATGAGAATGATAAATTTGCTGGTGGGACAAAGGCTATTTATGATTATATAATAGATAATAATATAAAGACGTTAGTAGGAGGTGGTGATTCAGCTGCGTCTGTTAATAAGCTTTCTAATCCTTTGAAATTTTATCATATTTCTACAGGAGGAGGTGCAACACTAGAGTATCTAGAAGGAAAGAATCTTCCGGGTATTAGTGCTATAGATGAAAAAGAAGAAGGTTAATATTGTTATAAATATTTTTGTAATATTAGTAGTACTTAGTATAGTTTTATATTTTTCTTTAAAAGATGACTATGAAAATATAATTAATTCTATTTTTAATATGGATATTAGATTCTTTATACTTGCTGTTATATTATTTTGTTTTTATCGTATTTTGGTAGGAGTGTCTAATTATAATTTAGTTAGGGCTAATGGTGAGAGAATATCTATATTTAAAGCAATTCAAATAAGTTTTATAATATTATTTTTTAATGGGGTTACTCCTTTTGCAGGAGGGGGGCAGCCTATGCAGATATATTATTTGCATAATGAGAAGATTGGTGTTACGAAGGCTACAAATATTACTTTACAAAATTTTATTGTATATCAGATTTCTTTAATTTTGGTTGGAATATTTGCGTTACTTGATAATTATTTTTTTGGATTATTTCCTAATAATAGTTTAATTAAGAGATTAGTAATATTAGGTTTTGTTATAAATTTGTTGGTTTTAGTTGTTACTTATATTTTGAGTTTTGGCAAGAAAACTAATAGATTTATATGTAATCGTGGAATTAGTTTACTTGCTCGTTTAAAGTTTATTAAAAATCCTAAGGATGTTAGGAATAAACTTAATACTTATTTGAATAAATTTCATAGTAATGCAGTCCTTTTGAAGAAGAAGAAGGGGATTGTTATATTAAATATATTTGTTAATATATTAGGTATTGTTATTTTATATATAGTTCCATATGCTGTTTTTAAGGGGCTTAATGTTAATGATGTTAATGTTTTAGAGAGTGTTGTTAGTACAGCTTATGTTATGACTATTGGGTCTTTTGTTCCTATACCTGGTGGTACTGGAGGAATAGAATATGGTTTTATATTTTTCTATGGACATTTAGTTAAGGGTAGTATTTTGAATGCTGCGATGTTAGTATGGAGATTTATTACTTATTATTTGGGAATAATTTTTGGGGCTTTAGCACTTGCTTGTTATAGAAAGAAGGAACGCAAATGAGGATAGGAATATTTACTGATACATATACGCCTTATATAAATGGAGTAACAACTAGTGTTGTTATGCTTAAAGATGCTTTAGAGAAGAAAGGGCATATTGTGTATATTGTAACTGTTAATAATGAAGATTTACATTTTAGATATGAAGAAGATGAAAAAATAATTAGGATACCTGGAGTTCCTGTTGGGATATATGATTATAGATTGACGGGAATATATCCATTGAAGGCTATAAATAAAATAAAGAAGTGGGATTTAGATGTTATACATTCTCAGACAGAATTTGGAGTTGGGACTTTTGCTAGAATTATAGCTAAACAATTTAATATTCCACTTGTTCATACATATCATACTATGTATGAGGATTATATTCATTATATAACACGTGGTTATTTTAAAAAATCTAGTAAAAAGTTAGTGGAATATTTTACTTTATTTTATTGTGATAAAACTATATCTGAATTGGTTGTTCCTACTAAAAAAGCATATGAGTTATTTAAGAAGAAATATAAAGTAGATAGAAATATATATATAGTACCTACGGGGATTGAGGTTGAGAAGTTTTATGTGGAAAATAATAAGGATATAGATCGAGATAAGGCTCGTGAAAAGTTAGGGTTAAAGAAGGATGATTTTGTTATATTGTTTGTAGGAAGAATTGCTACAGAGAAGAATATAGAGTTGCTTCTTAGTTCTATGAAATCTTTAATTAGTGTTTCTAAAAATATAAAATTATTGATTGTTGGAGATGGGCCTGATTTAGAGTATTATCAAGATTATGTTAATAAGAATGAAATAGATAAGAATGTTATTTTTACTGGTAAAGTTCCTTGGGAAGATATTGTTTCATATTATTTGATTTCTGATTGTTTTGCTACTGCGTCACAAACTGAGACGCAAGGTCTTACTGTTATTGAGGCTATGGCAGCATCTTTACCTATTGTTTGTATTGATGATGAGAGTTTTAAAGATACTGTTATTGATGAGTTGAATGGGCTTGTGTTTAATAATAGAAGAGAGTATAAGAGGTGTATTATTAGATTGTATAAAGATAGGGAATTACTTAGAAGATTAAGTAATCAAGCTAGAATAGCGTCTGAGACACACTCTTCTAAATATTTTGCAGAACAAATTTTAGATGTTTATAAGATTGCTATTAATAATAAACCTAAACATAAAATATCTTTAATTGATAAGGTTCATAAGATAATTAGTACGGATGGAGATGAAATTGATGAAAAAAATGATAATTTTAAATCATAAGATGAATTTAGAATATGATGAGGTTATTGATTACATTGGGAAGATAAATAATGTTGATACTTTGGATAATATTATAGTATGTCCTTCTACTTTGTATTTAGAGAGTTTTATAAATAATTGTAGTTGGGGAATTGGAGCACAAAATGTTTATTATGAGACAGATGGTGAATATACTGGTGAGGTTTCTACTTTACAACTTAAATCTTTAGGAATTGAATATGCTATGATTGGGCATTATGAGAGAAAAAAATATTTTGATGAGAATGATGAGATTATTAATAAAAAGTTGATTGCTTGTTTAGATTCTAATATTGTACCTATATTGTGTTTTGGAGAAACTGGTAAGATGGAAGATATAAAAAGTTCTTTAGATAAATTATTAAAAGATATTGATAATATAAATTTTATAGTATTTGCATATGAGCCACTTTGCGTTACTGATAAATTAACAAAAGAGCAAATAAGGAATGATATAGAAGCAATTTATGATTATTTGTATTCTAAATATAAACATAAGCCTAATATAGTTTATGGTGGCGGTGTTGTAGAAAGTGATGCAGGAGAGTTATTAAAAATAGATAATCTTAATGGTGTTTTGGTAGGAAAGATATCGGCTGATATAGATAAGGTTTTAAAAATAATTGATAGTGCTAAGTAATATTTGGGCTTATTCATAAAATTTAGGAAGTAATAAAAAAAAGTTACTTCTTTTATTTTTTTAGTAATATTCGACAAATTTCTTAAGTAAGTAGTTCTATAATGTAGTTGTCAAATAAAGTTAGAAAAGAGGAATAAAATGGGAAAAATAAGAGTATTGATTATAGATGACAATGTTAATTTAACTGAAATGGTTAAAGAATATTTTAAGGATAATAGAAAGATAGAGGTGGTTGATTGCTGTTATAATGGTGAAGATGGCTTAAAGAAGATACTTACAAAAGAAGATGCATACGATATAGTTTTATTAGATTTGATTATGCCTAAGAGAGATGGTATGTATGTATTAGAAGAATTGAAAAAGAGAAATATTACTAAGGATATAATTGTTGAATCATCATATAATAGTCCAGATGTTATAAGAAAAGTTAGTGAGTATGGAGTTAATTATTATATATTAAAGCCTTTTGAATTGTTGGATTTAGAGAATAGAATATTAGAGGTATTTGAACAACTTGATAGTAAGAGTATTAATTTATATAAGAATAATTTAGAGATATCTATAACTAGAATGTTGCATGAATTGGGGATGCCATCACATATTAAGGGTTATCAATATATAAGAGAGGGTATAATGATGATTTATAATAATCCTGAGATTATTGGAGGTATTACTAAAGAACTTTATCCTGATGTTGCTAGTAAGTTTGATACTACTGTATCAAGAGTTGAGAGGGCTATTAGACATGCTATAGAAGTTAGTTGGAATAGAGGTAATTGGGATCTTATGGAAGAGATATTTGGTCATAGTGTAGATATAGATAAGGCTAAGCCAACTAATTCAGAATTTATTGTTACTATTGCTGATAAGTTAAGATTGGAGTTTATGAAACAGGCAGCTTAGATATTAATATATAAAATGTTATTTAAGAGATAGCATTTTTTTTTGTTTTGGTGTATAATTGGGGTATAGTAGTAAAATAGAAATATTTTAAGGAGGTTAGTATGAAGAAGAGGTTGGTTATAACTAGTTTAATATCACTTATTTTAGTATGTATTTTACTTATAAATTCTACTTATTCTATATTTACGACTGGTGATGTAGATGAGAATGCTAATGTATATACTACTGGTAATTTGGATGTTACGTATATGCTTAGTGATGAAAATGTTAAAATTACTAATACTACTCCTTTAAGTAATGATGAGAGTATTAAAATTAAGCCATATAGAATTACTGTTGTTAATAATGGAAATGTTGCTTATAAGTTTAATGTTCTTTTAAATGATACTAGTACAGGTGAAAAAATAGATTATCAATATGTAATGACACAGGTAGGTAAGTTAGAGCCTAAAAGATTAAATAGTTGTGATAATAATGCAATAATTAGTGATGTTGTTGTTGAGGCTGGTCGTAGTGTTGATATAGATGTTAGAGTATGGTTAGCTTCGGATATAAAGAATACAGAGATTGGAAAGAATTTCTATGCTAAACTTTCTATTTCTGGTGTTGCTACTTATGATAGTGTTAGTAGTAATAATAGTGACTTAAGAGCAGATGAATTATCTTTAGCATCTAGTTATATTGCTGATATATATAATGATGGTAGTGATATTAAAGATGTATATATTGCTAATGATAGTAATAAGCCTATAGTTCATCTTAATTCTAGTAGAGGAATAATGTTAGATAATAATGGGGAATATAGATATTATGGAAAGAATCCTAGTAATTATGTAAAATTTAATAATGAGATGTATAGAATAATTGGGGTTTCTGAGGTTTTAGGTAATGATGGTAAAAAAGAGTCAAGACTAAAAATAATTAAGAATGGTTATTCTTCTAAAAATATTGATTATGGTGTTAATAATAATGATTATTCTGTTTCTTCTTTGTTTGAATATTTGAATAATGATTATTATGACAGTTTGTCTAGTGATGCTAAGGTTTTGATTGATGATGCTACTTATTATTTGGGGGCTGTTGATAATTTGGGATATGCTAGTGATTTTTATTCGCAAGAGAGAGGTACTAAGATTTGTAATGATTGTGATAAAGATAGAGAGGTTAGTTTTGTAGGTAAGGTTGGTCTTATGTATCCTAGTGATTATATGTATGCTGTTGATTTGGAATTATGTACTGTTAATTCTAGTGAATATAATAGTGATAGTTGTATTGGAAGTAATTGGCTTTCGTTAGAAGATGAGTTTACTATTACTCCAAGTGTTAATAATAGTAGTGATGTTGTTTCTATTAGGAATGGTGTAGTAGGAGTTGGTACTAGTAATTTAAAAAATAGACCTGTATTATATTTAAAATCTTCTGTTTCTATTGTTAGTGGAAATGGTACAGAAGATAATCCTTATAATTTAGAAATAGTTGATTAAGTTTGTAATTAAAAACTTTCATAAATTAAAAAGTAGTGTTATGAGAGTTTTTTTCTTCTTGGCTATGATTAGTTATATTTAATTTTATTTTAATCGAATAAGTAAATAAAAGTTGTATTAGTATTTGCTTTTTTTTTGTTTTATTGTATACTTATATTAATATTAGAAATAGGAGTGTTTAGTAATGCAATTTAGAAAGATAAATTTATTGGTTGTAATGATATTAGCTTTATTTTGTGTGTTTTTTAGGGTAGTAGATGCTGATAGTGGATGGGACTCTAGTTATGATGTTGGTGGTGGTTCTTGGGATAGTGGATCATCATGGGATAGCGGTTCTTCTTGGGATTATAGTGGAGGTGGAACTGGAGTTTATGTTAGTGGAGATGATGATATAGTTTTTATAATAATTGTTATTATTGTAGTAATTGTTATTGTATCTTCTGTTGCTAAGAGTCGTAGAAAAGGTAATGGTAATTTTGGTAGTGTTAGAAATAAAGGATATAATTATATGGATTTAGGTGCTGATAGAATAAATGATATTGATTCTAGTATAGATGTTAATGAATTAAAAAGGGAAGCATTTGATATATACAAGAATGTTCAAGAAGCTTGGATGAATTTTGATGATGATGCTTTGAGGCGTTATACTACTGATGAATTATATAATATGTATAGTAGTCAGTTAAAGGTGTTGAAGGCTAAGAAGCAGAAGAATATAATGAAGGATATAGTTAGTAAGAATATTAAGATTGTTGATGTTAAAATTGATAATGGTATTGAGAAAGTAGTTATTTACTTAGAGGTAGAACAATATGATTATGTTGTAAATGCTAAAGATAAGATTGTTAGAGGTGTTTCTAATAGGAAGAATAATGTTGAGTATTTGATTACTTTAACTAGAAGTATGAAAGATAATGGTATAGATAAGTGTCCTAATTGTGGAGCTCCTATTGATATAGTATCAGGTGGTGTTTGTCCATATTGTGATAGTACTATAGTTAATAGTAGTAATAAATTTGTTATGAGTAAAAAACAATGTATTAATCAAAGAAGAATTTAGGGTTTGATTAATTTGTTAAAATAGTTTATAATTTAGTTAGAAAGGTAGTAGATATTTATGAATAATTTAAGTGAAAATCAAAAAGAAAGATTAAGAAAAGTTTCTCCAAATGATATTGTTAAGTATCAAAAGGTAGTTAAAAAATAATACAGGTAAGAAGGTTAAGATTAATAAGAAGAATAATAAAAGTACTAAAATTAAAAAATCTACAATTGCTTTACTTATAGCTATAGGAATTTCAACTGCGACAATGGGTACACTTAATGTTATTGGTACTCGTGAAATTGCTGAAGAAGTAGTTGCTAGTGGATGTCTTGATTCAAATGTTTATTCTTTGGATTATTCTGATGGTCCTATGTTATTTTCTTCAGATAGTACTACTAGAGATGGTAGTATTAATAGTGATAGATACTTTGCTGAAGTTACAGGTAAAGGACATGAAGCTGGTTATACAGATGATGAAATTTATATAGCTTGCAGATATAAATATGGTATGGATAATCCATATGTTTCTAGTAGTATTACTAGTAGATTTTGGACTAAGTTGAAAGCTGGGGCTGGTTCTATTAGTGAAATATTTGATAATGAGAATAGTAGAAAGGGTAGTAGATAGTTATGGATGAGGTTAATGTTACTAAGATTGATATTGACGGTAATGAATATTTTCTTATAGATTCTATTAGTGATGATAAGAATGTTTATAATTTTTTTTGTAATCCTAATGATAAAGATGATATTTATGTTTTAAAAAATAAGAATGAGGGTGGAGAGAGTTTTTATGTATCTTTAGATGATGATAATGAGATAGATTATGCTTTTTCTTTGTTTTTTCAAAAATATAATGAATAGGTGATTGGATGTTAGATGAATTAGTAAAGTTAGATGTTGGGTTTAATGAGGCTAGTTTTAAGAGTTATATTGATAATGTTTTTGTTAAGTTATTTACTTCTATTATGTTAAATGAGGTTCCTAATGTTAGGCATTTTCTTAGTGATGAGGTTTATTCTGAATATGAGAAGATAGTTTCTGATAATAGTGCTCGTGGAGTAATACAGATGTATGATGAACTTAATGTTAAGTCTAGTAATATTACTGGTGTTTCTATTACTGATGATGAGTTTAGAATAGAGGTTTTACTTGTTTCTAGATATATGGATTATTTGTTAGATAGTGAGAGTGGAGAGGTGATAAGAGGTAATAATACTAGTAGAATAGAAGTTAGGTATAAATTAGTATTCACAAAAAAAAGACAGTTCTTACAACAGGGGGCTGTTAGAAAGTGTCCTGGTTGTGGGGCTTCTATTAGTGTTAATACTAAGGGTGTTTGTGAATATTGTGGGGCTTTATATAATATGAGTGATTATAATTATATTTTGAGTTCTATTACTAAAATTAGTTAATGAAAAATGTTGGTGAATCATTAGTGGTATAATCTATTATTTTTTCTTTTGGTTTATTATAACTTGTGCTGTTAGATGTATTTTGTGTTTTGCTTTGATAGTTGGTTTTAGTAGTGTTTTGATTCTTGATAGGAGAAGTATCAGTTTCATCTTTGAATGCTGATGCTATTTTTAGCATAGAACGCATATTTCCTACCATTGGTCCTACTTGTCTTACTAGGGGAATTGTTTGATTAATAATTCCTAATGTTTTAGAGGTGTTATTGATTAGTCCTCCCCAGTTAAAAGATTTGATAGCTCCTACAGCATTTCCTAGTTTTCCAAATAGTGAGGCTCCTCTACTAGCAGAACCAGCACTAAGAGCGGGATTTGCTAGCATTGCTCCACGTGTTAAATTTGGTATGGCACTTGAATAATAACTTGGAATAAAAAATTGTTGATTGTACATGATTAAATCACCTCTTTACAATAATATATGAATTATATTAAAAAAAAGTTAAAAATTTATAAAAAATATGTTACAATAACTTTAGAATATAATTTAAATAGGAGGCGGCTATGGTAGGCGGATTTAAAAGTTTTGTTAAGAAATTAAACCAACCTATTGGTGGTTCTGGTACTAGTGATAAGAAAAAACAAGAAAATTTGAAACTTAAGACTATGGAATTAACTCCTGCGGATGCTATTAAGAATTCGCAGAATATTAGATATAATTATACTGCGAGAGATAAGGAAGGTAATATTATTAAGGCTTCTTTAGATGCACTGTCTAAAGTTGATGTTCATTCTTTTCTTTTAAATCAGGGATATGATGTTATTGCAATTGAAGAAGCTCGTCTTTTTAATAAATTAGGGCTTGTTCAACTTACTACCTCTCCTATGAAGGATAAAGACTTAAATTTTTTTCTAACACAACTTTCTACTTATATTAAAGCTGGTATTACTTTGGTTGATTCTATTTCAATATTAGCTAAGCAAGCTAAGAGTAAGAAGGTTAAGAATTTATACAATAGGTTGGTGTTCGAGTTAACTAGTGGTGAGACTTTAAGTGAGGCTTTTGCTAAGCAAGGTAATGTTTTTCCTAGGTTACTTATTAATATGGTTAAAACATCTGAATTAACAGGTAATTTAACTGGGGTTTTAGATGATATGGCAGCATATTATAAGACTAAGTACGAAAATAGAAAGCAAATAATAAGTGCTATGACATATCCTTCTGTTATTTTTGTTGTAGCGGTTGTAGTTCTTGTTTATATAATTTTATATGTTGTTCCTGAGTTTACAGATATGTATTCACAAATAGGTAGTGAGCTTCCTGCTATAACCTTGGCTATAGTCAATATTAGTGATTTCTTGGCTGCTAATTTACTTTATGTTATACTGGTTATTGTTGCTGTTATTACTATTTTTGTTATTTTATTTAAGTATGTTATGAAATTTAGGTATGCTGTGCAGTGGCTTTTTATGCATGTACCTGTTGTTAAGAATATTATTATATATAATGAAGTAATAATGTTTACTAAGACTTTTGCTAGTTTGATAAATTATGATGTGTTTATAACTGATAGTATGGAGATACTTGGTAAGATTACTGATAATGAAATATATAAATTGCTTATTAGAGATGCTGTTATTAATCTTAGTAATGGTAATAGTGTTTCTCTTGCTTTTAAGGATCATTGGGCATTTCCAGTTATTGCTTATGAGATGTTAGTTACTGGTGAGAGGACTGGTAGGCTAGGGTCTATGATGACTCAAGTTTCTGATTATTATAATACTGAACAGAAAAATCTTATTACTCAGCTTAAAAGTTTAATAGAACCTGTTATGATTATATTTTTGGCAGTAGTAGTTGGTATAGTATTACTTGCTGTTATAGTTCCTATGTTTAATATGTATGATGAAATTATGTAAGATAAGGATGTGATGGTTTTGGAAGCAATATTTTTGATAATCTTTTTTATCTTTGGGGCGGTAATGGGGTCTTTTTTTCATGTGGTTGCTACTAGAATGTCTAGAGATGAATCTATTGTTTTTCCAGCCTCACATTGTGATAGATGTAATCATAAATTAAAGTGGTATGAAAATATTCCTATTATATCGTATATATTATTAAAGGGTAAATGTAGTAGTTGTCATAGTAAGATACCTATTAGTTATTTGATAGTAGAAATAGTTGCTGGGTTGTTGTTTTCTGTTTGTTTTCATGTTTTTTCCTTATCTTTTGATTTAGTTATTGCTTTGATTTTTATTTCTAGTTTAATAATAGTAATAGTTAGTGATATTGAATATATGATAATTTTAGATGAGGTTTTAATGTTTGCTAGTTTAGTGATAGTTGTTTTAGATATATTAGTTTTGGGGATTGAAGAGGCTGCTTATCATATATATGGTGGGGTTTTAGCTTTTGTTACTATGTATGCTTTAAAGATTATTGGTGATAAGTTGTTTAGAAAAGAGTCTTTAGGTGGAGGAGATATTAAGCTTTTATTTTTATTTGGGT
>CALVPO010000017.1 GCA_944351345.1 uncultured Bacilli bacterium
GGTTAGAAAAATGGAGTCTTGTTATAACCCCATATGCTAACTAAAATTGTAAGATTTATTTTTGAAAAATCCCTAATGTTGCCAGATAATGTTATTTTTTTAGTATTATCATTAGTTTTATATGAATCACTAAAATAATATTTAGTATTTGAAGATACATTAGTGCGTATCAACGTATTTGTGTATGTTGCAATACTTTATCTAAACCATACATATAACCTACATAAGCTGAATCATATGGATCACTATTAAAGACACTTGTTCCAATAGATGTCTTACTTCCTATATCGCTAGTACTAGTTCCAGAATAAATTAACCTTATACTTCCATCTCCATTTATTCTAACTATTCTCCATATAAAACCTGCAAAAGATACATAATTATTATCTACTTTTCCTCTATAATAATAAGTATCTCCATAATCATCTACTGTCTTATATAAGCCCTTATCTGATAAATTAGATACTACAATATCTCTATTATATTTATCAACATTTAATGCTTTATATGTAGTATAAGCTCCATTAGTACTTTGTATAGCATTATATATAATGTACATTGTTTCACAGCCATAAAAATTGGTATTTCCACAAGTATAATATTTGTTATTATTAGTTGATATTGCATCTGTCATCTTTTTTAAACTATAATTTTTCAATGAATACATACCAGTTTTTTCATCAAAAATATACTCATTACCTACATATATTTCGCTATTAGCAGTGAATACTCCATTGCTATTTATAATATTTTTTTCTATTTTTTCTTTATAAGTAAAAACAAGAGCTGTTTTATTAAAATCAGCCTTTTTAGAAGATATATATTCTTTAGCATCATTAACTGTATTAGAATATTTCTCTGTTATAAGAAGACAATCACTAAGTTTAGTTATACCTTCATTAGTACAATAATCTTTATCAAACTCTTTAAATGTTGCTGTTACTCCTTGACCATTAAAATCTTCAAATCTAACTAAACCACCAAATTCACCTTTATCAGTATCAGTTTGATCTTGATTATTCTCACTTAGCCAAACTGCTATATAATAAGTTTTAGAACCACCTACATTTAACTTTAATTCATCATCTAAACTAGATGTTCCCATTCCATTAGTTAAATATTCACTTTTTCTACTAGTAGGATTTTCTATTTCTTCCCATTTTAAATTATTATAAACATTATTTTGACCAGTTGCTGCTATAGTTACTGTTCCTTTAAGTCTTAGATTAGTACTTCCAGTATTATTAATAGTAATTTTATACACCTCACATGATAAATTACTATTACCATCTATACAACTACTTACTCCACCTGTTCCTTTTAAGGCTATATCTAAGTTTTTATCTAGTAATGGTACTAATCTAGCATTAGCACTATCTGGTACTATTCTTTCTACTGTTAAGTTAGCATTAGCTAATGCTAAGTCTCCATTAATAGCATTACTATTACTAGAACTACTATAATAGTAAGCATAAGTACCACCTGTAATTAATACAGCATATATAAATAGACCTAATACTATGTATTTATAGTATTTGACCCCCCCCCGAATTAACTTTCGCGTAACCAAACATTTTCTTCACTAACTATCTCCTACTTTCTCTTATCTATTCTTAACTTAATTATACAACAACTACTATAAAATTGGAAGTGAAAAAAATATTATTTTTTATCAATTAAATATTAAAAATAAAACTGAAGATTATTAAGAGCATGTTATAGTTACGTATGATACTACTATTAAATAAATAAAATAAATAGAACAATCTATTAATGATTAATTCTATTTTTTTAGTGAAACGTGAAAAGAAATAATTTATTGTTATTAGTCAAATAACTTATGTTTTATAAGATTAACTTCTTTTTCACTTATACCTAAATATTCCATATAATTATTAATATTTTTATATTTTTGTCTAAATAATTTTAGAGTTTCTTCCATATATTCTAGTTTTGATCTATCAAAGAATGATGGTAAATCGGGATTATCTTTATTCATTTTTTTCATTTTTTCTCTTATATAGATATAACTTACCGAATAATCAGCGATGATATCATCATCATATACATCTGCTAGGAGTAATAATAGCATTGCTACTACGCCTGTCCTATCTTTACCTGCTGTACAATTAAATAATACACCATCTTTACTATTTGCTATAATATTAAAAACCTGGCTAATTGTTTCTTTATCAGAGATTGTTTTCATATAACCAATAGTAATATCTTCTTCCAGTTTAATGTTATTACTTTTTACACTAATATTATAATAATTAAATTCTTCTCTATTTAGACAATTTTTCTTTCTTTCTACTTCATCTTTTCTTCTTAAATCTATAATAGTATTAATTTTATTATCAAGTAAATATTTAATTTCTTGGTTAGTCATTTCATAAGGAAGATTGCTTCTAATAAATCTATTAAATTTAATAACTTTGCCTTCTTTATTACAATAGCCACCTAAATCTCTCATATTACTAACATTTTTACAAATTATTCTTCTCATATTTCCTCCATATCATTTACTTATAAGTTTTCTAATAATTCTTTTAGTCTGATGCTAACGTTATTGGGAAGTATTTGGTTTAATTCTTCTATACTGGCTTTTTTGATATTAGTAATTGTTCTATATTTTTTTAGTAATTTATTTTTTCTTACTTGACCGATTCCTTCTATGTTATCTAATATACTAGATATAGAGCCTTTACTTCTTATTTGTCTATGATAATTTATAGTAAAATTATGGACTTCATCTTGCATTTTTGTTAGTAAGAAGAATAAATTACTTCGTTTGTCTACTTCTATTATTCTAATTGGGTCTAATCCTACTAGGGTGTTGGTATTATGTTTATCGTCTTTTTTTAGGCCTGCTGATGGGATATTTAGATTTAGTTCTTGTAATACTTCTCTTGCTACATTTAATTGTCCTATACCACCATCTACTATTATTAAGTCTGGTCTAGGTAAATTGTCTTTTAGGACTCTAAAATATCTTCTGTAAATTACTTCTCGCATTGTTCCATAATCATCATTTACATCATTAGTTATTTTAAACTTTCTATATTCGTTTTTACATGGTTTACCATCTATAAATACTACCATTCCTGATACGTTAAAGGTACCAAAAAGATTGGAATTATCAAATAGTTCGATTCTACTTAATTTGTCTATATTTAAAATACTTGCTAGTTCTTCTAGAGATTTAGTACTTGCTTCTTCATCTTTAGATATTATACTAATTTGTTCGTTATAATAATTTTTGGCATTATCTATAGCTAGGTCTAACATTTTTTTCTTTTTTCCTTTTTGGGGAGTGAAGAAATTTATATCAAAGGCTTTGGTTAGTATGTCTTTATCTACTATATCTGGTACTATTACTTCGTTTGGTTTTATTTTATGCTTGTCATAGAATTTTGATATATAAGTAATTAGTTCTTCTTCTAGGGTGTCAATCATAGGAAATATATTGGTGTTATGGTCTAGTAATTTTCCACCACGAATAAAAAGCATTGCTACTACTAAGTAATTGTTTTTCTCATAATAACCTATAATATCTCTATTTAGATTGTCATCTAATTCTACTTTTTGTCTTTCTAGGGTTATTGAAATATAGTCTAGTAGTTCTTTATATTCTAAGGCTTTTTCGAATTGTAGCTTGTTGCTGGCGTTATCCATTAGTGTTTTTAGTTTATCGGTTATTATTTTGTGATTACCGTTAAAGAAAGAGATTATTTCTTGTTTCATTTCATTTATTACATTATCATCTATATCTTTTTCACAGTAGCCTAAACATTCTTTTATGTGGTAATATAGACATACTTTTTTTTCATATGTTCGACATTTTCTTAGAGGGTATATTCTGTTTAGCATGTCTACTACTTTTTTTGCAGCTGTAACATTAGGATATGGTCCGAATAATTTGGTATTTCTATTTTTCTTCATGTTAGGATTTCTTACTATTACTAAACGAAAGACTTTTTCATTAGTTATTTCTATATAGGGATAGCTTTTGTCGTCTCTTAATAAGATGTTGTATTTAGGGTCATGTTTTTTTATTAGATTAATTTCTAATAATAGGGCTTCTAATTCTGATGATGTTATTATGTAGTCAAATGTTACTATATCTCTTACTAGCATGGCTGTTTTACCTGTATGGGATGATTTAAAGTATGATGATAGTCTATTTTTTAAGTTTTTAGATTTTCCAACATAAATTATAATATTATTTTTATCTTTCATTAAATAGCAGCCTGGCTTATGAGGAACTAGTGCTAATTTTTCATCTATCATTAGGCATCCTTCCAAACTTCATACCAAGATTTTAATTTTGAGGCACCAGTTCCTGCTATATCTTTAATGAACGACCAAGTTATAGAAAAATTTTTCTTTAAGTCTGATAGACCTTCTTTGGCAGCTGCACAAGTACTTTCATTTTTAGAACATATATCTGTTGTTATATCTAGATATTTAGAGACTACTTTAGATTTTACATTGTTGTATTTTTCTGATAATGTTTCTTTATATCCTGGAAAATAGCTGTCTACTTTTTGGTCTATGGATACGGCTAATTTTAATACACTAAGTTTGGCAGAATTGCTAAGTTCAGAGAAAGTTTTTCCTTTGATTGGTTCGTTATAGAAAAGGAAATCAACGATTGTTACAAAGCCATTTTTGATGCTACTAGTTATAGAACCTGAATTTTTAGAATTATCTAATTCATTATCTAAATTTTCAAAATAATTTATGACTTCTTCTTCGCTTCCTACTATACTATTACTGTTTGAATTATCAGTAGTTGGATTTGAATTATTTTGGCTACTATTGTTTTCTTGACTAGTAGTATTAGATTCTTGATTAGTATTATTAGTTTTATCATCATAGATAGTGAATTCTACTACTCTACTAAGTATTTGGACTTCTTTTAAATCAGCTTCGATAGGATCGAGTTTATCGTTAATATTATCTATAGTTAAGGCTAATTTATCTCCAACATTGTATTCATCATCAATGTTAAATTTATAATCTTTATCGTTATCATCATTTGTTACTATAATATAATTATCTCCTACATATTTAACAGTTGCCTCTATAATTTGAGAAGTATCTTTATTTAAGTTAATATAAAATAAATAGGCAATTGCAAATAAAATTAATATAGTAACTACTACTACCAATAATATTTTTTGATAATCTATTTTTATATTTTCATTATATTTATTATTTTGTATTTTAGAAATCATGTTATAATTCCTCCCCTCTTTAGATATTTAATTTTATGTATTAAATAAACTAATAGTTACAGTTATATTATAACAAACTTTAGGTATAAATAAAAGAGTGATTTAATTTTAAATTAATATTTTATAATCACTCTTTTAATATTTAATTTGCTCTTCTTATTCTAATTTTGGCTCTAGTAGTTTTAGCTTTATCTATCCACGAAGGAGTTGCTGTAACATTTAGATTGTTAGTAACTATTTCTACTATATCTCCTTTTTTTAGGGTATAATCTAGTTCTACATTATTACCATTAACAATAGCTGCTACCATATTATCTCCTAAACCTACTTTATAGGCGAAATCGATTGGTGTTGAGCCAACTGGTAATTCTATAGTTTTGCCATTAACAGCACTATATGTATAAACTTTGTTATAAAATAATTCATTTTTTATATGTTTAACAAATTCTAAATCGTCTCCAAAACATTTATCTATTTCTATTAAAGAGTCATAAAATTGATATTTCTTTAATTCTTCTTGCATTATTTCTATTGCATTTTGACCTTTTTGTTGCCAATACTCTGTAATTCCTAATGAGGCTAATTTATCCATTTCAAATGTTCTTATTTGGGCTTGAACTAAATGATTATCAAAGCCATAGATTGTTGTATGAAGCGACTGATATTTATTAGTTTTAGGTCTACTGATATAATCTTTAAATTTAGAATTAACAGGATAATATTTAAAATGAAGGACCCTAAGAGCTCTATAGCAATCGTCTATATTATCAACATTAATTTTTAGAGAAAACAAATCACGAATATCACTAATCTTAAAATCTTTTTGAGGAGAATTTTGTTTTTCTTTAGCTTTATATATTCCATAAATACTTTTAATTCTTACCCTAATATCATTATTTATATTATTTTTTTGTAACCCTTTAGAAATATCTTCTTTCATGTATTCTAAATTGTCTTGATATAAGTATTTTATTTCTTCTCTATCTTCTTTTATTTTTTGATATTCATCAGGATATAAATAGAATAAAGATATATTTTCTAGTTCATTTTTTATTTCATATATTCCTAAGTAATATGCTAGTGGTACAAATATTTCTAATGTTTCTATAGCATTTTCTATTTGTTTTTCTTTTGTTTTATATTGTAGAGTTCGCATGTTATGAAGTCTATCTGCTAATTTTATTAAAATTATTCTAACATCATTAGTAAGTCCTAATATTATTTTTCTTGTGTTAGCAAGTCTTTGTTCTTCTTTACTAGAAAAGTTCATCCTACTAATTTTACTAACACCATCTACTAGATTAGCAACATTATAATTAAACAAAATTTCTAATTCTTCTTTGGTTATTTCTGTATCTTCTATGGTGTCGTGTAGTAGTGCTGCACATATAGTATCAATATCAGCATGAAGCATAGCTAGTATATAGGCAACGTTTAGAGGATGGATAATATAATCCTCACCACTAGCTCTTTTTTGTCCCTTATGTAGATAATTAGCTAAATTATAAGCTTTTCGTAGTTGCTCTAAACCTTGGGGATAATAACTATTAACTAATGCTTCTAAATCATAAAAAGATAAATTATTCATATACAACCTCCTAATAATTTAATTAACAAAAAAACAACTAAAAATCATAATGATTCATAGTTGCTTATTAAAAATATTTTATGCATGAACAAAATAATATTAACGAAAAATAAATATAATTAAATTTTCTTTTTATTAATACTACCATACGCTCATCTCCTAAAATATTTTATTAAATATACAATTTTTTAATATTTTTGTCAATAATTTTATTTAAAATATTTTACTCTTTTTTGTTGTTTATCAGGTGATATCTCTTCTAATTCTTTAGTTACTATATTAAAGTTATAACAACTATTTCCTTTTAATAATATTCCCTCTTCTTCAAAGCCAGTTAAATTTCTAGTTAATCTTGGAAGATAATCTTGTTTTTTTCCAAACATTGATATTGTTCTTAATGTTTTTTCTTCATCTAGAGCTGCTATATCCGAAATATTTCCTGTTGTATTTGTTTGAATTAGTTTTATTATTGTTTGATAATACTTGGAATAAGCTTCATTAGTAATAGAATTTATTAGGGCATTTATTAATTCTTCTTTTTTTATAACATTATTTTCATCTGTTATTTTTTTATCAGCAATTAATTTTGATATTATTATGCCAAACATACTATTTTTTTCTACAAATAATTTTTTATTTAATAACTCCCTATATTCTAAAATTAAGTTAGCATAGTCAGTATAATTGTTATTGTCTAATATAGTAGCTAAAATAAATATATTTGCAATTGTATTATCTATTATGTAATAATTGTTATCAATATAACTTGTTATTACTAGTCCCATAATTTGCCTCCTGTTATTTTTGATATATAAAAAAGGGCATCATAAAAGATGTCCATAATATTTTTATACTAGTTTTAAGATAACCATTAAAGCATTATCTCCACGTCTTTCTTCTTTCTTGATTATTCTAGTATAACCACCATTTCTTCCTTCATAACGAGGTGCTAATTCGTTAAACACTTTGTTTACACATGCTTCGTCATTATGTAGGAAAGCTAAAGCAAGTCTTCTTGATACTAAAGTATTTTTCTTACCATAACTAATCATTTTATCAAAAACTTTTCTTACTTCTTTGGCTCTTGCTTCTGTTGTTGTAATAGATTCATTTTGAATTAATTGTTTAGTTAAAGTAGCTAGTATACTTCTTCTATGTTTGTTATCTTTTCCTAATTTTCTGTAAGCCATAATATCCTCCTAACTAATCTTCATCTCTAAAATTAAGTCCCATACTTTTTACTTTGTCAATTACTTCTTTTAGCGACTTTTTACCTAAATTACGTATTTTCATCATTTCGTTTTCTGATTTATCAGTTAAGTCTCTTAAATTTAAGATACCTGCTCTTTTTAAGCAATTATATGCTCTAACACTTAAATCTAAATCATCTATAGAAGTTTCTAATATTTTTTGATTTGGATCTTCAGCTTTAGAAGACATAAGTCCAGTTTCATCAGCTATTTCATTTAAATCAGTTAATATCTCGAAATGTTCTATTAAAATTCTACTGGCAAGTGCTATTGATTCTTCTGGTGTGATTGAACCGTTAGTCCATACTTCTAATATTAATTTGTCGTAGTTATTATCCTGACCTACACGAGCAGATTCTACTTCATAGTTAATTCTTTCGATTGGAGAATATAGGCTATCTATAAATATTACGTTTTGTTTAGCATTATCTCCATATTTTGCTTTATTTTCTTCTGCTCTTGCATAACCACGTCCATTAGAAATAGTCATTTCCATATTTATACTTCCGCCTTCAGCTAAAGTACAAATTAGTTGTTCAGGATTTAATATTTCTATATCAGCATCAGCTTCTATATCGTCTGCTAATACTTCTCCTGGTCCTTCTTTATGTAATCTTAAAACTAATGAATAGTCATCTGAATGATTTTTAATAACTACACTTTTTAAATTAAGAACGATTGCTGTAACATCTTCTATTACTCCATCAATTTTTTGAAATTCATGAGCAACTCCATCAATTTTTACACTAGAAATTGCATCTCCAGGTAGTGAAGATAGCATTGTTCTTCTTAGTGCATTACCTAAGGTAGTTCCGAATCCTCTTTCTAATGGTTCAATTTCAAATTTACCATAACTATCACTTTCGATATATTCTTTTACTTTATAATCAGGTTTTTCAAATTTTAACATTAACAACACTCCCTTTCTCGTATTTTAATGTACTTTCTTTGGTGGACGGCATCCATTATGTGGGATTGGTGTTTCATCACTTATATTAGTTATTTCTAAGCCAGTTGCTTGCAATGATTTTATTGCAGCTTCACGACCTGCACCTAATCCTTTAACTATAACTGATATTTTCTTCATACCCATTTCAACTGCTTTATTTCCAGCCATTTCAGCACTTTTGCTAGCTGCATAAGCAGTTGATTTTTTACTTCCTTTGATACCTTGTGTACCACTTGATGCCCAACATAATGTGTTACCATCTACATCAGTTATTGTTACAACTGTATTGTTGAAAGTAGATAAAATATGAGCAACACCAATAGGGACATTCTTCTTTACTTTACGTTTTCTAGCATTATATTTACTCTTTGCCATAAAAGTTAACCTCCTTAAATTATATTATTTCTTTTTATTAGCAACTACTTTACCTCTACCTTTACGAGTTCTAGCGTTACTTCTAGTACTTTGTCCTCTTACTGGTAGACCCTTAATATGTCTTATACCTCTATAACATCTAATTTCTTTTAAAGTCTTTATATTCATAGCTTTTTCTCTTCTTAAGTCACCTTCAATTGGATATTTATCTAATTCTTTTCTTATTTTAGTCCATTCTTCTTCTGTTAAATCTTTAGCTTTTTTATCTGGATCTATCCCAGCATCTTCTAAGATTTTTCCAGATAGCTTTCTACCAATGCCATGGATATATGTTAAAGCTATTTCAATTCTTTTATTATCTGGTATATCAACACCTTTTATACGTGCCATAATTATTCCTCCCTATTACTTACCTTGTTTTTGTTTGTGTTTAGGATTTTCACAAATTACCCTAACTACACCTTTTCTTTTTATTACTTTACATTTTTCACAAATAGGTTTAACTGACGCTCTTACTTTCATAATATTTCCTCCTATTTCTCATTATAAACTATACGCCCATGTGTTAGATCATAAGGTGACAATTCTATAACTACTGTATCACCTGGTAAAATACGTATATTGTTTACGCGCATTTTACCAGAAACATGGGCTTCTACAATATGTCCTCCGTTTACTTCAACTTTGAACTTACCACCAGGAATAATATCTACTACTTTTCCTTTGGTTTTAATAACATCATTATTGCTCATAATAATCATCTCCTGTTATTAATTTAATCACCTATATTTTAGCACATTTGCTTAATTATATATAATTAAATTTAATTTATTATTTTTTTAATTTCATTAAATATATCCTGTGCTGAATCATTTTCATTTACTTTTATTATTCTAAGGATACCTAAATTATTATAATAATCAATTAATGGACTGGTTTCAATTAAATATGTATTAAATCTATTTAGGAATGTTTCCTTATTGTCGTCTGTTCTTGCTCTTAGTGTGTGGCCACATTTATCACAGATACCTTCAATGGCTGGAGATAATTCTGCTACACTAGTATTATAAGATGCTCCACAAAATGAACAAATTAGTCTATTTTCTGTTCTAGATAAAGCTAATTCTTTATCTATATCCATAAATATTACTACACCAATATCTTTTTTTAATTCAGACAATAAATCTTTATATATTGTTGCCTGTTCAATATTTCTAGGATAACCATCTAATATATATCCATCATTACAATCTACTCTACTAATTCTTTCTCTTAATAACTTAACAATTATGTCATTACTTACTAGTTTGCCTTCATCTATTACTTTCTGCAACTCTTTACCTAAGATACTTCCTGATTTTATTTCATCACGAAGTAAATCTCCTGTTGATATATGAGGAATATTATATTCAGTGCTAATTAATTTAGATTGTGTTCCTTTTCCAGCTGCAGGTGGTGCTATAAATATAATATTCTTCATTATCTACTCCTTCTTCCATAATTTCTATTTATTAGGCTGCTTTCTAATTGTCTTGTAGTCTCTAGAGCAACACCTACGATAATTAGAATACTTGTTCCTCCTATACTTACGCTAGTTGGTAAGTTAGTAGACATAAAACTAGATACTACTATAGGAAGTCCTGCTATTACTGCAATAAACAAAGCACCCACTAAAGTTATTCTTCCTAATACTGTTTTTATATAATTTATAGTTTCTTTTCCAGGTCTTACACCAGGTATATATCCACCTTGTCTAGCTAAATTTTTAGATAGTTCCTTAGGATTTACCTGGATAAATGTGTAGAAGAAACTAAATGCAAATATTAAAACTATGTATACAACAAATCCTGTAGGAGTTGTATAATTAACATATTTATTAACAAATGTCACAAAGCCATTTTCACTATTCATAAGTCCTGCTATAAATGTTGGTACTGTAAATATTACAGATGCAAATATAACAGGCATTACATTAGCAGAATTTAGTTTAAATGGAATATAGTTTTGTTTAGAACCATACGAAGATGTTGTTTGATTAGAATATTGAATAGGTATGCGTCTTTCAGACTCTTGAACAAATACTACTGCTACTATTATTATTACGTAAACTAATATAAATAATATATATTCAATTATTCCTAAGAATAATGACGAATTATCTATTACTAAGGCTTTAAATGTATCAATAAATGATGCAGGAATAGTTGCCAAAATACCGGCCATTATTATTAGAGAAATTCCATTTCCTATACCTTTTTGGGTTATTCTATCACCAAGCCATAATAAGAATGCTGTACCCGCTGTTAGAATAATAGTTATTCTTATATAATCCATTGCTGTAGCATCCTGTACTAGGGCAAATGACATTCCAAATCCTTCTAAAAAGGCTATTCCAATTCCTAGAAACCTATTTATTTGATTTATCTTTTGCCTTCCGGCCGCTCCACTATCTCTTAATTCTGTAAAGTATGGTATTATGTCCATCTGTAGTAATCCTGTAATAATTGTTGCTGAAATATATGGCATTACACCTAATGCAAATATAGAAAATCTTTGGATAGAGCCACCAGTTATAGCATTTGCTAATTCTCCGAAATCAATATCTTTTAGTGTAGTTACACCTGGTACTGGTATTGTAGTACCAACTATAAATATGAATAAACATAATAAAGTAAAACCTATTCTTTTTCTTATATCTTTATTTTTTTTGCTAAATATTAGTTTAAGGTTTCTAAACATCCTAGATCACCTCAGTTTTTCCACCAATATTTTCTATTTTTAATTTAGCACTAGCAGAGAATTTATTTGCTTTGACAGTTAATTTTTTTGTTAATTCTCCGTTGCCTAAAATTTTGATACCATCTAATTCTTTTTTGATTAATCCAGTCTCAATTAATAATTCTGGTGTTACAACTGTATTTTCATCAAAACGATTTAAATCGCTTACGTTTACACATGCATATACAGTTTTAAATCTAGCATTAGAAAATCCTCTTTTACGTAATCTTCTAAATAGTGGTAATTGACCACCTTCAAAACCTGGTCTTACACCGCCACCAGATCTAGCGTTTTGTCCTTTCTCACCTTTTCCAGCAGTTTTAGAATATTTTCCGCCACGACCTACTCTTTTTTTAGAGTGAGTTGAGCCATATGCTGGTTTTAATTCATGTAACTTCATTATCCTCTAATCTCCTCTATACTTTTTCCTCTTAAAGCTGCTACATGAGCAATACTTTTTTGATTTTCTAGAGCTTTTAAAGTTGCTCTTGCTTGGTTAATTTTTGTACTAGAACCAAGACTTTTTGAAAGGACATCTTTTACACCTGCTAATTCTAAAACATCTCTAAGTGGGCCACCAGCTTTTACTCCAGTACCTTCTGTTGCAGGTTTTAACATAACTTTTGCTGCTCCTACTTTAGAAACAATTTCATGAGAAATAGTACGATTATCTACTAATTCTACATTAATTAGATTTTTAGAAGCTGCTTGAGTTGCTTTTTTTACTGCATCTGGCATTTCTTTTGCTTTACCAGTTCCTATTCCAACTCTACCTTTTCCATTTCCTACTACTACTGTAGCTAAGAAACGAAATTGGCGACCACCTTTAACAACTTTAGTAACACGCTTAATGTCTATTACTTTATCCTCTAAATCTGATTTTTGTCTAGAAAAGTTATTGTTACGACGAGGACGTCTGTTATTATTCTTACGTGGTCTATCTTTTCCGTTTGTATTCTTAACTTCTTCGTTCATAAGTTTTTCCTCCTCTACTTAGAATTCTAAGCCATTTTCACGTGCTGCTTCTGCTAAAGCTTTAACACGTCCATGATATAAGTATCCACTTCTATCAAAAACAACTTTTTTAACATTAACGTCTTTTGCTCTTTTTGCTATTTCAGCTCCTATAATTTTAGCTGCTTCTACATTACCGCCATTTTTTATTTTTAAACCACTCTCTAGAGTAGAAGCACTAGCTAGTGTAACACCTTTAGTATCATCTATTATTTGAGCTGATATATTTGCGTTTGATCTAAAAACACTAAGTCTAGGTCTGTCGTTAGTTCCACTTACAGTATTTCTAATTCTTTTGTGTCTTTCTAAACGCATAGCATTTCTTGAAACTTTATTTATCATAAGCCACTTTCACACTCCTTTATTTAGACGCTTTCTTTCCTTCTTTAGTACGAACAACCTCATCTTTATAACGAATTCCTTTACCTTTATATGGTTCTGGCTTTCTAAATTCTCTTATTTCAGCTGCAAATTGTCCAATTGCACATTTATCTATTCCAGATAATTCAATTTCAGTATTACTAATAGCTTTTACTTCTATTCCAGCTGGAATTTCTATTTCATCTAAATGTGATTTACCGTCTTGAATACTTAATGTTTTACCTTTGATATTAAAACGATAACCAACACCAACAATTTCTAATCCTTTAGTATATCCTTTAGTTACACCAATTATCATATTATTAATTAAAGAATTTGTTGTCCCATGCATTTTTCTTGTTTGTTTAGCATTATCTAATGTTTTAACAGTTATTTTTTTATCCTCAATATTTACCTCGATAGCAGGATCTATATTTAGAGATAATTCGCCTTTAGGTCCTTTAACTGTTAATTTTTGTTCATTTAATTCAACATTAACGTTATCAGGTATTGTTAAAATTCTCTTACCAATACGACTCATTTTATCCCTCCTTATTACCAGATATAAGCTATTACTTCGCCACCAATATTGTTCTTACGAGCTAATTTATCAGTCATAATTCCTTTTGATGTTGAAATGATAGCGATTCCTAAACCATTTAATACATAAGGAATTTCATCTGCTTTAGCATAAACACGAAGACCTGGTTTAGAAATTCTTTTTAGTCCTGTAATAACTCTTTCTTTATTATTTGCATATTTTAAAGTTAATGTTAAAATATTTTGAACGTCGTTTTTACTTACACTAAAATTTGTAATATAACCTTCATCTTTTAAAATTGTAGCTATTTGTTCTTTCATTTTTGAAGATGGCATAGTTACAGTTTTAGCACGATTTTGATTTGCATTACGAATACGTGTTAGCATATCTGCTACTGGATCTGTCATTAAAATCCCTCCTTCTAATATTTTCTAGTTAAATTACCAACTAGATTTTTTAACACCTGGTATTTGACCTTTATAAGCTAATTCTCTAAAACATATACGGCAAATACCAAATTTTCTAAGTACTGCATGTGGTCTTCCACATCTTGCACAACGAGTATATGCTCTAACTGCATATTTTGGTTTTCTTTGTGCTTTTACAACCATTGATTTTTTTGCCATTCTCTTCCTCCTTATTTCCTAAAAGGAACTCCAAGTTCTTTTAATAAATCATAAGCCTCTTCATTAGTTTTAGCAGTTGTTACAATGACGATATCCATTCCTCTTACTTTAACAACTTCATCGAAATTAACTTCTGGAAAAATTAATTGTTCTTTAATTCCAAGTGTATAGTTACCTCGACCATCAAAACTTCTTGGTGAAACTCCTCTAAAGTCTCTTACATTTGGTAATGCAATAGAGATTAATTTATCTAGGAATGTATACATTTTTTCTCCTCTTAATGTAACTTTACATCCAATTTTATTTCCTGCTCTCAATTTAAATCCTGCTATTGATTTTTTAGCGGTTGTTGCTATAGGTTTAAGTCCTGTTATTTTTTCTAAGTCTGACATTGCAGCATCTAACATTTTAGAGTTTTGTACTGCGTCACCTACTCCCATATTAACAACAATTTTTTCAATTTTAGGAACTAACATTACAGTTTTATAGTTATGTTTTTCCTTCAAACTTGGAACAACTTCAGTTTTATATTTTTCTTCTAGGCGGTTCATATATGTCCACCCTCCTTCCAAATTAGAATAATATAATTAAAACTTATTAAAATAAAATTATTTATCCTCTTTAGTTTGTTTATTGTCTTTTTTTTCTTTAGTAGCTTTTTTCTTTTCTTTAGCTACTTCTATTACTTTTACATTAGAACGATGAATAGGTGCTTCTGTTTTTATAATTTCACCATTACCATTATTATATTTTGGTTTTATATGTTTAGTAACAATATTAACACCTTCAACAATAACTTTATCGTCCAATACTTTTAGAATTTTACCTTCGCTACCTTTATTAGCACCAGCTATAACTCTAACTTTATCTCCAGTTTTTACCTTCATTAAAATTTCCTCCTTTTAGCATCTGTTTATAATACATCTTTAGCTAAACTTACGATCTTCATGAAACCTTTATCTCTAAGTTCACGTGCTACTGGTCCTAAAACACGAGTTCCTACTGGACTCTTATCATCTTTAATAAGTACACAAGCATTGTCATCAAATTTTATATAGCTGCCATCCTCACGTCTTACACCAAACTTACTTCTAACAATAACAGCTTTAACGACTTTCCCTTTACCAATATTACCGTTAGGTGTAGCTTTTTTTACTGTACCAACAACAACATCTCCAATGTTACCTGTTTTTACTTTGCTACCTCCAAGAACTCTGATTACTAAAAGTTCACGGGCTCCACAGTTATCAGCCACTTTTAAACGACTTTCTTGTTGTATCATTTAATTTCCTCCTTCCAACTTAAGAGATACTATAAAATAACAGCTTTTTCAATAATTTCAGCAAGTTCATATCTTTTGGTTTTTGATAAAGGTCTAGTCATAACTAGTCTTACTTTATCACCAACATGTGCCTGATTTTCAGGATCATGTGCTGCATATTTCTTAGAATACTTAACTCTCTTTCCATAAATTGGATCTTTTTTATAAGTTTCAACTTTTACAGTGATAGTTTTATCTGCTTTATCACTTACAACAACACCAATTAATTCACGTTTTTTATTTTCATTCATAAGGACAATACCTCCTTTTAACCTTCTATTTCACGTTCTTTAAGAACTGTTTTAAGTCTTGCTACAAATTTTCTTAGCTCATGTATACGAGCAGGATTTTCTAAATTTCCAGTAGCTTGTTTAAATCTTAACTTTAATAGTTCTTCTTTAGATTCAACTATTTTCTTTTGGATTTCTTCAGTGGTTAAATTTCTTATTTCTTTAGTCTTCATTCTTATCACCACTTTCTTTAGTAACAAATTTACATTTTATAGGTAATTTGTGAGATGCAAGTCTTAATGCTTCTCTTGCAGTAGCTTCATCTACTCCATCTATTTCAAACATAATCTTTCCACGTTTTACAACAGCTACCCAAACTTCAGGTTCACCTTTACCTTTTCCTTGACGAGTTTCTAATGGTTTCTTTGTTAGGGATAAATTTGGGAAAATATTAACCCATACTTTTCCACCACGTTTCATATATCTTGTCATAGCAACACGAGCAGCTTCTATTTGATTAGCAGTTATCCATGCTCCTTCTTTTGCCATTAGACCATAACTACCAAAATGAAGTTCAGTATTACCTCTTGCTTTACCTTCATATTTTAGACGGAAAGTTTTTCTATGCTTAGTTCTTTTTGGCATCAACATTAGAATTACCTCCCTTATTTGATAAAATTTCTCCTTTATAAATCCATACTTTTACACCAATTTTACCATAAGTTGTATTTGCTTCGCTAGTAGCGTAATCTATGTCAGCTCTTAGTGTATGTAGTGGAATTGTTCCTTCAGAATATCCTTCACTTCTTGCTATATCAGCACCACCTAAACGACCTGATACTAAAGTTTTAATTCCTTTAGCTCCTGCTTTCATTGTGTTTCTGATAGCTCTTTTTTGTGCTACTCTAAATGATACACGATTTTCTATATTATGTGCAATATTATCAGCAACTAATTTAGCAACTATATCAGGATTTTTTACTTCAACTACTGAAATTTGAATATCTTCATTAACTAACTTAGAAACATTTTTCTTAACGTTTTCAATTTCTGTACCTTTTTGGCCAATAACTAAACCAGGTTTTGATACATACATAATTACTTCACATCTTTTTGGATTTCTTTCAATAACAATGTGTGAAATTCCAGCTTGTGAGAACTTTTTTTCTAAAAATTTACGGATTTTAACATCATTTGCCAAATATTTAGAAAAATCTTTTTTATTAGCATACCATTTTGATTCCCAGTCTTTATTGATGCCAACTCTAAGTCCTACTGGACTAACTTTTTGTCCCATTAATGTATCCTCCTTTACTTTTTATCATTACTTACTATCACAGTGATGTGACTAGTCCTATGATCGTTTCTTCCTACATGTCCACGTGAATCCATTTTAGCTCTTTTCATAACTAAACCTTCATCAACGTAGCAAGTTTTTACATATAAATCTTCTTCATTCATTTCATAATTATTAATAGCATTTGCTACTGCAGAATTTAATACTTTTTCTATTACTCTAGCAGCTCTTTGATTTTGGTTAGCTAAAATTGCACGAGCTTCCATTACGCTTTTTCCTCTTATTAAATCGATTACTAATCTTGTTTTGCGAGGAGAAATTCTTACAGTTTTTGCTATAGCTTTTGTTTCTGTTTCTTGCATCTTCACGCCTCCTTAAGTTTATTTCTTATTTTTATCTGAACCGTGTCCACCAAACTTACGAGTTGCCACAAATTCTCCTAACTTATGATCTACCATATCTTCAGTAACATAAACTGGTAT
>CALVPO010000018.1 GCA_944351345.1 uncultured Bacilli bacterium
ATAAGTTTATTAAGTGACGCAGTACTCCCATCAATAGCCTTCACTTCAACCGGTATCAAACTGTCCCTATCTCGTACAAAAAAGTCCATCTCAACTGTACTCTTATCATTTTTATAAAAAAACAATGAATATCCAGATTTAACAAGCATATCAGCAACTATATTCTCATATATAGCACCTTTATAAGTATTAAAATTCCTATTATTTCGCAAATCCTCTTGTACTTCATCATCTAAATTACCAATAAGTAATCCGGTATCACTAAAATAAATCCTATAATTATCAGGATTATAATTACCTTTTAAAGGTAAAAAAGGAGTCTCTAAACAATAACATATATTAATTATTCCAGCATTACAAAGCCAATCTATAATACCAACATACTCTCTATTTCTAGCACCATCGCTAATTTTAGATATTTGAAACTTTTTATTTTCTCTTCCTAAAAATACTGGAATCTTCCTATAAACATTAAGTATTTTACCGTGATCCAAACCATGAGCATACTTAGTAATATCTTCTTCATAATCTAATATTATTTGCTTCTGCATATTTAATATACCACTATAATTTTTGTTTTTTACAAAAGAATAAACAATAGCAGGCATCCCACCTATAACCATATATTCTCTAAAATTTTCAAACATAACAGACAATTCTAATTCAGAGAAAGGATCCAAATTTTTCATATGAGTATATAAATCTTCTATTTGATTATCTTTATAGCCTTTAGCCCACAAAAATTCTTCAAAATCAAGAGAATACATTTCATAATCTTGTTTTTGACCAACACTATTAGATTCAATTTCATTGTAATTTATTCCCATAAGTGAACCAGAACATATAACATCATATCTTCCATCTTCATTAAAAGACTTTAAAGAAGTAGCACAATTTACACAATCTTGCAATTCATCAAAAAATATTAAAGTTTCACCTGGAATAAATTGAAGCTTAGGATTTATTAATGAAATATTTTTTATAATCGTATCTACTTCAAAACATTCATCAAAAATTGATTTAAACTGTTTTTGTAAAACAAAATTTATTTCAATAACATTTTTATAATTATTTTTAGCAAAATATCTTATAGATTCTGTTTTTCCAATCTGTCTAGCACCTTTAACGATTAAAGGTAACCTATTAGGATTACTCTTCCATTCTACTAAAAAATCATCAATTTTTCTTCTTAATCTTTCCATAAATATACCTCCAAATATATTATATCACAAAATTCCAAAAAAATTAATTACAATTATCACATTTTTCTAGGAGCTTTCAATTGTTTTTTTCACAAAATTCCAATAAAAACTATATTTACTCTGATAATTCATTAACTTTCTTTAAAGTTTTAATCAGTCTAGTCCTATTATAACATTCTCCTTCATAACTAGGATTACAATCACTTTTAGTAACGCTTGATATATTTCCTTCTCTATCAACAAAATCAACATTTTCATAATCACTAAAAAATTTTTCTATATCTTCCCAATTATTAACTCTATTTATCTTATATTTTCTCATATCATCATTTTCTATATTTTTATTACAAAAATTTGAAAACAGAATATTTACTGAATTTTCTTTAAAACCACTAACTCTATCATCAATTCTAAAATCAAAATCAAGTAACCTTTTATCATTAATAAAAATAAAATTTTTAGGATTAAGAAAAGGAAGTTTTTCACTTAAAAAAGAAAATTTATTTTTCAGATTTTGAGAAGGATTAATTATATTTTTTTGCCAAATATATGCCGTAACAATATATATTTCATATTTTTGTGATAATCTTTCCAGCACCTCATAACACTTTGGATATATCTCAATACCTTCATACAAATTTTCATTTTCATATATTGACTTAAATTCACTTTCTTTACCTGATATTAATTGTTGTCTAAAATATATTCTTTCTCTTTCAATATCAAATTTTTTATTTAAAAAATGTTCTACATATTCCATAAAATTATCATTACAAATGACCCCATCCATATCAACCATTATCTTTTTTTTCATAATTATATTCTCCTTTTTATATAAAATTTCTAAAAATTTATTTTTTTACCTTTACTTTTCTAATATATACAATAAACGCAAAAATAATCTGTCGTTTTTATAAAAAAATGTTATAGCTTTATCAACTTTTTGTCAACTTGCAATAAAAAATAAGTATAAAATATATAAATAATATTTCATAAAAAAACTACACCAAAGATGTAATTTTTTCATTACTACTTATCACCATCTTCTTCATTACCTAAATATTCAAATAAAGAAAATCTACCCTCTTTATGAACTAACTCATAATTAGGAGAAGCTGTCAATATCTGATTTAAAGAAGTATCTCTATATATAAGTATATGTGTAATACCATACTTATTAAATACTCTACCATAATTAGTCTCAATATTCATACACTCATCAAATATATCAAACTCCCCATTAAAAGGCTTAGTATATAAATCACTTCTAGAATCTATATAAACCTTCAAATCTCTAAACAATAAATAGCTACCAAAATCATAATCATTATATAATTTTATCTTATCAACATCTAAATTATCATAAATATAATTAACCATAGTAACAGGATATATATTTTGATCTATAAACTCTTTCTTAGAATTAATATTAAATACTACCATCGATGTAATAACAACAGTAATAAGTACTATAAAACTACCAAAAGCAGGAATATCAAAATCTAATACATTCTTAGTATTTATCTTACCAATATCTGAGACAATCCTACATAAACAAAATACTCCAATTATAGCAAGAAATGCAACATGTCTAGTAGACATAAAAGACATAACTAAAAGTCCTAAAATCATACAAACATCTGACAACCTAACTTTAACCTTAGTAAATACTAAAGGCACTAACACAATAAGCATATATGCCCAAACAAAAGCATTATCAGTAAGAACTAAAGCCTTATGCTCCTCAATATACTCCATAGTATTTCCTTGCATAATCTTAATAAAATAAGTATATGGAGTACTACCTATAGGAGTAAGTAACCCAATAAATAAACTTATAAGAAAAGTAATACCAAGTAACTTTATATTCTCACTATCATTAACTATAAGCCTATTCATAAACACTTTATTGGTTACATGAATATTAAACTTCTTCCCTATCTTAGAAACTAATGATGAGAACAAATAAGGAAGCATCAATACAAAATAAAATGGCCATACTGCTGCATGCAAATTAGCAATCAACAAACATATTATCATCAAATATATCATATATCTCTTATTACTACTAGAAAGAAGTCTCTCTATAAAATAAACCTCTAATATAAACAAGAAATACGTAAATAACTGAGCCCTCGCCGTAATATAATGAGCAATCATAATAGTAGCAAAAATACTAAACAACAAAGACAAAAAATAACTCTTATTAAGCCGTAAATTAACAAAATAAAACGTCAATGCAACTACTATAAAACACAAAATATTAAACACATATAACCCATTAAAATCAAACATATCATACACTTTATAAATTATAACATCATAAAGCCAATGTGGATAAGTATATGAAAGATCATGCCAAGAAAAATGATCTTTCATGTCAATCCCATTATCTAATATAGATTCTCCAACTTTTATTGTATAAAAAGTATCATTTTGAAAAGGTTTAGTAGTAAACGCAATACATATAAGTATAATCATCACGATACTACACCCCATTAATATCTTTTTATTATTATTATTCATCCTATTCCCTCCATAAATTATCTGGATAAACACCATCTTTAACCAAATCTAAAATATTTTCTTTTAATTGCTCCAAATCCTCTCTATAAGTCATTCCATTAAACTTACTAGTAGTATGTAATATTTTAACATCAGCCTTACCATCATCTATAGACTTCTGTACTATAGTAGGTAAATAAAACTCGCTTTTATTAAAATCTATATTTTCATTAAAAAACTCCCTAAAATAAACTTCAGCATCATCAAAAACAGCGGGAGTAAACCCAAACAAATTAACTGATACTGGAGTATCCCCATCTATCTTAGTAGCAGAATCACCCTCATAATAAACTAGTTCATCTTTATTATATCCTATCTTAGTTCTTTCAGTAATAGTTTTAAGCAACCCATTCTCAACAACACAAACACCCCTAGATACAGTACCATTATGACTAAGTGTATTAGCAAGCTTATATGCAACCATAGCATAATGTTGTTTCCCACTATCATTCTTAAGATTTTTTAAATAATGACCCAAAGTTAACATAGCATCTCTTCCATAAAAATCATCAGCATTTATCACTATAAAATTATCATCCACAAACTGACGACTAGCAAGTAAAGCTTGCCCTGTCCCCCAAGGCTTAACTCTATCACTAGGTACATCTATTCCCTCAGGTAAATCATCTAACTTCTGATAAGCATAACTAACATCAATCTTAGATTCAATCCTCTTACCAACAGTCTCTCTAAACAAATCCAAATGTTCTTCTTTTATTACAAAAACAACCTTTTTAACTCCAGCCCTAATAGCATCATAAATAGAATAATCTATCAAAAATTCCCCACTAGGACCAACAGGCATCAACTGCTTCATACCACCAAATCTACTGCCCATCCCAGCAGCCATAACAACTAAAATCATAATATTCCTCCTATTACTTTAATCAATATTAGAATAAAGAAAATAAAAATTAAAACATAAGAATACTTAGATATAACCACTCTACGTCTATCATAAGATACCATTTTCTTACTATCATATATCCCTGTAGAATCAAGCTTAATACCAATAACATGCAAATTAGATATATCATCATGAGTTACTACAGTAAAAGAAGTAGGATCATCCAAATCTAAATATATAATATCACTAGGAGCCTTAATAAAATAAATAATCATAACTATATCTCCTATCGAACTAACTATATTTAAAACAGATAAAAATACTAATATATAAGAATTAATAATCATCCCAATAATTAAAGTAATTACTCCTATTATAGTAACTGGAAAAAATAACGAAGTAAGAATAACCTTCTTAGGTATATTTTGTTTACACATACAATAGAAAATTCCCTTCTCCAAAAACATTCCAAAAGTAATAGAACGCTTATCAACACATTTAAAAATAGAAAAACCTATCCCATGTAAAACCTCATGTATAATAAGCCAAATAATCATAAATATAAATAAACTTACTATATCACTATAAAACACATAATTATCCTTATACTCCATAAAAAATACTAAACCACCAACTACTATAAACAATAAAATAGCCAGCACATTTAATATAACCATATCCAATTTATAAGTATAATAATTTAATTTACTCTTATCTTTATTCATAATAAATCCCAAACTAATTATAACACATAATATTTTATTTAGTAAACACAATAAATTACATTAGCACCAAAACTTACATTTATTTTAAAATTATTCGATAAATATTTAACTAAATATAAATATCTAACCCCCAAGCATATAAATATTATAAACTTCTAAAACACTCCTGAAAATACTCATTATGAATAATATCACTATCTTTAAAATAACCATCTATATCAAAATTCAAATTACGATTATTACCCCTAATATAATAAACCATTCTAAAAGCATAATTAATAATTCTCTTAAGTTCCTTATTATCTATCATAGAAATATCAATATAAGATAAATTATTAAAATTCTTATCAATAACATATCTCATAAACCTATAACTATTACTAAGAGCAACAGGATACTTCCCATTTCTCAAAAAACATTCATTATCAAATACAAAATGCTTTTTATCCATCTCACGTAACATCACATCTAAAACACTCTTAAAATTATCAATTCTCATAAAATCTATATATTTAAATATCTGATTATCATTTCTTATTAAATAAGCAAACATATATTTATTACTAACAAATATATTCTTAACCATTCCCATATCATCTAAATAGTCATCAAGTACAAACTCAGATTTTCTATATTTATTTAAATATATATCTATAAGCCTATTAACCTCATCTCGATTATTAATCTCAACCTCCCTTATATTATGTCTATCCCTATCTATCAAATAAGCCATAAACATATAATTTTGCTTAAAAATATTACTAAAAGGATACTTCTTATAATCAAAATCTATATTCTCTCTAACTAACTTTAAAGAAAGAAAATCTATAATTCTTTTTATATCTCCAGTAACTATATTATGAAAATTAACATACTTAACATTATCAACATCCCTATTAATTATATATATAAGAAAATCACAATCTTTATCCAAATAATTAGCAAGTAAATCTAACTTAAATATCCTATCCGCACTAATATCAAACTTATTCATACATTTAATTAAAGACTCAACAAACCTCTTTTTATCATTTAAAGTAAATTTATCAAAAATTTTATCATCTAAATATTTAAGACTATCTATATCATTTTCTACCAAATAAATAAGAAAATCTATATTATAAATAAGTATTTTAGGTAAAACTTTATCATTAATCATAAACTTCTTTAAAGAAAAATCAGCATCTTTTATCTTATTTATAACACTTCTTATTAACTCTCTTTGCTTCTCAGGATATTTATTATTATAAGTAATATACTTTATATTATAATAATCTAAATTAACCAAATAAGAAATAAAATCTATATTACTAGATAAAGCCTCAGGCAAATTATTAGGATACGTTAAAATCTTATTGATATCCAATCTAATATTATTTTCTCTAATTATATCCAAACTATATTTAACAAGCTTATCTTTATCATCATCACTAATATCAAACTTATCAAAATAAACTATATTATTTATATTAAACTCTATCATCTTCTTACAAAAATAATATGAACTAAAAAAACTAACTTCCATCCCATTTTGATAATATCTAGCATTCTTATTATCAAAATAATAACCAATATCTATATCATCATCTAAATTATCAAAATATATATCAAGAACCTTATTTTGTTTTTTAGAACCAAGAAGATAAAACTCTCTACAATGTAAACTTAAATTCTCACAATTCTTTTTTATCTTATATTTAAATATGAATAAAAAAATCTCTATCATATAGTCAACTCTTTTCTATATCATAATTTTACCATATCTAAAAAAAGAAAAAAAGAGAATAAAATAATTTTATTACATTACTTTACTCTCTTTACAATAAACTATTTTTTTAAATAACAATTAAGTACTCTAACAAGTTCTAATTGATCAATTGGTTTTGCTAAATAATCATCAAACCCTTTAGATAAATATTTTTCTTTCATACCAGTTATAGCATTTGCCGTAAGCATAACAACAGGTATTTTAAAATCTTTATTCTCTTTTAATCTTTTTAAAACCTCGCTACCACTTAATTTAGGCATCATATCATCCATAAGTATCAAATCATAACTAACACCACTATTTATTTTATCAATACATTCTTGCCCACTCTCACACAAATAAACATCTATATCATACTTCTCAAGCATTCTAGTAGCGACCTTAAGATTAAGCTTATTATCATCAACAACTAAAACTTTCTTCCCCTTAAAAGACTCATCTTGTATAGTATAATTATCATCTTTTTCCAAACTCTTATCTGTTACCATACTAACTATCTTTTGCGATAAATAAACCGTAAACTTAGAACCACTACCATATTTAGATTGAACAACTATCTTACCATTCATCATCTCAACTAAACTCTTAGTAATCGCAAGACCTAAACCAGTCCCCTCTAAAGTAGTATTTCTATCCTCATCAAGTCTCTGAAATTTAGTAAATAACTTATCTATTTTATCTGGTTTAATACCTCTACCAGTATCTTCAACAGAAATAACCAATTTAGACTTTCCCTTAGTATTAACACACATAATAGACAATTCAACTATGCCCTTTTCAGTATATTTAACAGCATTAGTAAGCAAATTGCTAATAATTTCCTTAGTTTTACCCATATCACCATATAAAACATCAGGAACATCACTAGATATATTAACTTTAAATTCTATAGGTTTCTCCCCAATTCTAGGCTTAATCAATTTTTCTAAATTAGCACAAACATCCTTTAAACTATAATTAGAACAAACCATTTCCATTTTATTAGCCTCTATCTTACTAATATCTAAAATCCCATTAACAATTTCTAACAAATTTTCTCCAGCCATAACTATATCATCAGCATCTTTTTTTGCTTCTTCTAATGAATTAGCATTTTTAATACATTCCGAAAAACCAATAATAGCATTAAGAGGAGTTCTAATTTCATGAGACATACTAGACAAAAATTCTGTCTTAGCCCTATTAGCTTTCTCAGCATTATCTTTAGCTAAATTAAGTTCATTTATCATTTTAACATCAGGATTTTCAATAGTAAAATACATAATCATGCAAACAAACATTTCAACAGAAGTAACTAATTGTAATCCAGGATTAGCAACTTGAACAAAAAAAATCAACTGCCCAATTGTCAGATAAAGATAAAAAGGTATATACTTTGAATTACCACGTTTATTCCTATTAACTAATAAATTATAAAGCCACATAATTTGATAAATAAACGAAGCTAAAAATACTACAATAACACCTAACCCATCAGCATAAGCACCATATTTACCTATCTTCAAATTAATATCAAGCACTAAAATAGAAAACACAGCAATTACAAAAACACTCAAATAAATAAATAATTTCTTCTTAATCTTTACATCATCACTACAAGTAACCAAAGCCATATAACTAGTCATCAAAAATATAAAACAAGTAAGTAAAATTAAATAAAACTTAGTTACCAAAATAGATATAACATCTATATAATGATAAGTTAAAAAATTACATACAAACTCAAGCAATAACGTAATAAAATTAATAATTATAAGTCGCTTATAAATTCTATTTTCAAAATTATCAATTCTAGGTTTAGAAAAATAAATTATTATAAGTAAACAACTAAAAAAAATACAACAAAAAGGTATCAACAACCCAACTATCATACTAACACCTTACCTTCAAACTATAATAAGATTACCATATAATTATCTTTCTGTAAATATTTTAAATTAAAAAAATTAAATATAAAAAATTCCTCTAAATCATGAATAAATAACTAAATTAATATTTTATAATTACTAATATACAAAAAAACTTGAATTTAACAACTCAAATCCAAGTTTTAATCATTTTTTATCTTTTTTATTTTCTTTTTAACATTAGAAACAACTTTAGATAATGGAGTACTTCTTTCTACTAAAGTATATTTAACATTATCATTCATCTTAACATAATCATAAGCATCTATTAAACAAACATATCCATCAACAACAACAGGTTTAACACAATTTTCTAATTTCTTATCAATAATTCCATTCACATCACGTTTTGCACAATGAGTAAGAGGATATGGCCTTTCAAAACCACTAACTCTATAAACAGCTTTACTAGAAAGTTCTTCAGGTAGCAATTCTCTAAACTTCTTATCAATTGATACCAAAACATCAGCCATAACTTTTTTATAATCAGCATCAACTAAAGCAAATGGATTTATCTCTATATCAACAACAGGCCTATTATTATAATTAACTACCTCAGATGATAAAATTCTCTTTCTATCACTAAGAACTATATCATTTAAAACAAACTCAGGAATCTTTTGAGAATGAACTTCAAATTCATTGCCCATTCTACCTTTCATTACTATATTACCAATCTCATTTCTATAAGCATAAACTCCAAATCTAGGCCACTCTCTAAAATAATTATCTATTAAAACTTCAGGCTTATCATCAAAAAGATACCCATTCATAGTACAAGGAGAATCAGCACATAACTCACCAACTTGATTAACCTTACACTCTCTTCCTCTCTTATCAATTATAGCAACATCAGCAAAAGAAGTAGGTTCCATACCATATTTTCCTTTTTTTAACTTAAATTTAAACAAATTTTCTAACACTCCTTGAAATACAGTATAAACTATTCCACCACTTTCACATCTTCCACCACCTTCACCAAGAAAAGTATGTGGAACAGGTATTCCTAACAATTCTTTTATTTTTTCTCTACCAGCATTAACATAAGCAAAAGACTTATCAACAAACTTCCTTTCATTTACTTCCAAAGATTCACCAACAGAAAGTGGTAGCGCTAAATAAGGCATATAAACATTAGAAAATTTAGAATCAAATAATATATCTTTAGCAAATTTAATCCAAGAACTTCTAGTAGCATCAACAAAATTAGGTTCATTCATAATGATACTATAAACAAAAGTATCAGCACCATAAATTGGTTCACACGCAACAATACTTCCCTGACCCATAGTATCAGATATAACACTCTTATCATTAGTATCAGATATAGGTGGAATATGCGCCAAACCAACTATATCGCTTAAATCAGGTAAACCAGAAATATCTTGATCATGAAAACGCATCATTGTCAAATAACTTAAATTATCATGCACAATAGCTTTAGGTCTACCAGGTCTAGAAGATCCACTAGAATGAGTAATAGTAAAAACATCATATATACTAGGACTATAATCTTTAACCAAACTAGCAGGATAAATCTTACCACTATCAATAAAATCATCAATTAAAATAATACTCTCATCATTCTCAGCATATTGAATAGCCTTATTAGGAAAATCATATAACTCCCTAGGTATTCCCATCTTTTCATAACGACTAGGAAATTTATCAGGTAAATGATCTGCTAAAGATAAAAGTATCTTCTTATTTACCTTAGTATCATTTATTACATCAACTATATCATTATATTGATCATCTGAACAAAACATAAAATCAACATCACAATTATTAATTATTTCTTTAATATATTCAGAATCAAAAGAACTATCAAAAATATGAATTGTAGCTCCTATATAACTAGTAGCAAGTAACGTAGTTATCAAATCTGGAATATTAGAAACACAACAAGCAAAAACATCTCCTTTTCTTAAACCATTAGCATGAAGAGCTTTAGCAATATCAATTGCTCTACTATACATTTCTTTCTTAGTAATTTTATTTCCTCTATAAAATATACCAGTTTTATCTAAAGAATTCTTATTTCTCTCATATTGACCATCAAACCAAGAGCACCTCTCATTATCATAAACTTCTTTTAATGCTTCAAGAGTCTTTTTAGTCTTTTTAACATTCTTAACCTGTACAGAAAGCAAATTACTCATATCCTTTATCTCATCATCACTAGGCTTACGACCCAATTGTCTTTCTAAAATTTCAATTACAATATCAATATCTTTTTGTTTCATAATTACCTCCAATTTCGTTTACTTATAATATAGTAAATCAACAAAATTCTCACACTTCAACTAAAATATAACATTTTAATATCCTAAATATAACATTTTTAATCATTAGCTAACAAAAATTTATATTTTGTTAAATATTTTAGTAAATGCCCATTTTAGCATAAAGTAATACTCAAATGGACATCTAATATTGAAAATAGATTTCAAATACTATTTTTCTATTAGTCAAGGGTGAGCTATACGAATTTATCTTGACCCTTGACTAATATTGATACACTAATATTTTTTTGCATAAAGACAAATTTTATTTTGCTTTATGCCTAATTTAATATATAATATTTACCTAATGATTACTTGTCATTCAAATTGGAAGTTTTAATAATAAAGTAAACTATTATTATGCAAATAACTGTAATCAAATTTGTAAAAATAAACAATATTACAAAAAGAATTTATGTACAAATTTAATAAACTACCTTACAGTAAGTCATAGGAGAATTAACCCAAACCTTAAATAATCACACTAGACTATTTAGAATAAAATTAAAGTTCAAAACTCAATTTATCTTAAAAGTTATTCAACTGTAATGACTGTATCGAATTGACCACTACCAGCAGGAATCTCTAATGTAACAATTATATTTAATTTTTTATTTCCATCTATAAAAAATTTAATTGTATCATTATTTACAGATGTTTTATAGTTATTAATACTCTTATTATTATAAGTATCAAAATCATCTCCACTAGAATATTTTTTTCTCAATGCACTAGTTACAGCTTGTGTAGCTTTATCTAATATGTTATCTTCATTTAATCCTGCAATTTTATACACTTCATTATATGATAACAATTTTCCAGTTTCTAAATTAAAACTATACGTATAATAATTATATACTGCAGGAGCAGTACCAGCAGATTCCGTAGTAATAACTACAGATATGATATTATTATTAGTATAAGTTTCATATTCAACTAATGTAAACCAAATTTCTTCCTTTAGATTTTCATTAAATTTATTAATTAAATCTTCATACAATTTATAGATTTCTTGATTTACCTTTTTAGCATCAGCTGAATCAATATTTATGTATGGAAGAACTAAATCACTAGCACTTATTAATTTTGTATGATCACTGTATCCATAATAACTTTCTTTATTTGTTGGTAAATTATAATCAGCATCATACACCCACTCTTTACTACTATCTAACTTTAAAATATTATCATTATCATTATCATTATTATTATTATTATTATTGTCATTAACATTTTCATTTATATCATTATCAGTTGTTTCATTTGAATTAAAACTAATAGTTCCTCTTGCAAATAATACACACAATACTAATAATATAATGATGATTACAATAAGTAAAGATATTACTCCTTTATTATTTTTTTTGTTACCCACTTTTTATTCACTCCTTTCATCATAATTATAACACTAATTTATATTTTTTATAATATTAAATTTAATAATATAGAAATTAAAAGTAAAATTAATTAAAATATAAAATCAAATTAAAAAATATCAATTTAATAATTTAAGGAATTTTTCAAAAATAAAAGTTACAATTTAACAAAACAAAAACAACAACTCAAACTTTTAATATGGTTTTATTTCTTTTTATATAATAAAAGTTTATATCATTCATAACAATATCTATTATTATTAACTTAATTATATTACTTATAATATCATCATAAATTTATCTACAAAATTTAACATTTACAAATTACATAAAAACATGATATAATACTTACCATCAAAGGAGGTTTTATATAACATAGACATTTTAAAAGAACAATATAAAGAAATATTACAAAAAAGAGAAAAAATCACAAAACAAATTAATATTTTAAAAAATACTGATACAGTAAAAAAATATTTTGAATTATGTAATCAAAATGATCAATTAACTAGCCAATCTCAAGAACTATATAAACAATTAAAAATACAAGAATATAAATCTTGTAACCACATTTGGGTTACTACATTACGTGAACACGATAGCTATGAAGGACGAACATATAAATATTGTGGTTGTATAAAATGTGGATTAGACGAAAGACTTTTAATACAAGGCCATAACTATAGACAATTCTCATTAGAACAACAAATTATATACAACTTTATGAAAGAACATACCAATTATAATGGCATTTATACCAATATATCATGTGACTTAGACTTAGCACAAGCAATATACAAAAAAATAAAAGAAGCACATCCTAACATAGATGATAAAACAGCTCTAAAATACTTTGAAACTTCCCTTAACGATATAAGAGAAATTAAAGTAAATGAAACTAGAAAAATTAATAGAGCAAAAAGACTATCATTAAGTCCAAAATTTAATAGTTGGAATAAATATGATATTTAAAACTTTATAATATAACCATACAAACTAGTAAAACACTAGTTTTTTTTATTCAAATTTTCTCTCTAAACATCTTAACAAAAAAAGAGCTAAATTAATTAACTCTTTCTAATCTTATCCCAACTTCATAATCATTTATATCAACTTTATCTGAAATATCTTCTTCCCTAACAATATCTATAGCTAAAGTCTCACTCATTATAAATTCTCTAAAATCCTCAATAGCATCAGTATATTCATCACTAGAACTATAATATATCTTAATTCTATCTTCTATATTATAACCATTATTTTTCCTTAATTGCTGAACTTTAGAAACAGTCTCTCTAGCAAGCCCTTCATTAACTAGTTCAGAAGAAAGTTCAGTATTTAAAATTATTATTTTATTATCATTAGCTAAAACATTATATCCCTCTTTAGCAATAATTCTAGTATCAACTATATCAGGACTAATATTATAAGTAACATCACCTATAGTTATCTGTAAATCTTCATTATTAAACCTCTCAATATCACTATCAGATATATTTGCAAGATAATTAGCAAACTCTTTTATATCCTTACCAAACATCTGACCCGCAACCCTATAATTAGGTCTATACTCTATATTCATATATTCACTCAAATCATCCATATAAACTATTTCTTTAACATTTAACTCCTCTTTAATCAAAGAATCAATATCAGAAATAATACTCTTATATTTAGCATCTATAATAGCACTAGAAAGAGGTTGCCTTACCTTTATCTTAGCCTCTTCACGTAAATTTCTTCCCATAGATATTAAATCTATTACAAGATCCATTCTCTTCTCTATCTTATCATCTATCATACTCTTATCACATTTAGGATAATCAGCCAAATGAACAGACTCTTCACCAGTAAGTTTAGTATATATCTCCTCTGAAATAAATGGTGAAATAGGTGCCAATAACTTAGATATACCAACCAACACCTGATAAGTAGTCTGATAAACAGCCCTTTTACTATCATCTAAATCACTAGCCCAAAATCTCTTACGATTCCTTCTAATATACCAATTAGATAAATCATTAGAAACAAAATTAGCCAAATACTTAGTAACTTTATTTAAATCATATTCAGAAAAACTTTCATTAACATTCATAACTAATTTATTATATTTAGAAAGTAACCACTTATCTATCTCTTCTAAACAATCATAAGAAACAACAAACTCTCTAGGATCAATATTATCAATATTAGCATACGTAACAAAGAAATTATAACTATTCTTTAAAGGATTGAAAAATTTAGAATGCACTTCACTCAAACCTTTTATATCAAACTTAAGTGGTGTCCACACAGGAGAAACATATAGCAAATAAAACCTAACAGCGTCTGCCCCATATTTATCAATAGTAGTAAATGGTTCTACAATGTTTCCTTTACTCTTACTCATCTTCTTACCTTCACCATCCAAAAGTAAATCATTTACTAAAACATTTTTAAATGGTGAAACACCCTCTAAGAAAGTAGAAATTACTAACAAAACATAAAACCAACCACGTGTCTGATCAATACCTTCTGCTATAAAGTCAGCTGGAAATTGTGATTTAAACAATTCTTTATTTTCAAAAGGATAATGATATTGTGCATAAGGCATAACACCAGAATCAAACCATACATCTAAAACATCAGAAACCCTATTCATAATACCACCACATTTAGGACATTTAATATGAATATTATCAACATAAGGTCTATGTAAATCAATTTCTTCATCTTTTAATTTATCAATAGATAATTCTTTTAATTCAGAAATAGAACCAATAGTATGAATATGTCCACAACTACAAGTCCAAACAGGAAGTGGTGCTCCCCAATATCTATTTCTTGAAATACCCCAATCAACCAAATTATCCAACCAATTAGCAAACCTCTTTTCACCAACAAAACTAGGATGCCAATTAACCTTCTTATTAGCCTCTATTATCTTATCTTTATATGCTGTAGTCTTAATATACCAAGCAGGCTTAGCATAATACAAAAGAGGGGTTTTACATCTCCAACAATGTGGATAATTATGTTTAATCTTCTCTTTCTTAAATAACTTATCATTAGCCTTCAAATACTTTATAATATCTATTTCCAAATCTGGCTCATAAACAATTCTACCTTTCCAAGGACCTTCTTTATACTTACCATCACCACCAACAGGATTCAATACAGGCAAATCATACTTTTTAGCAACTTCACTATCATCAACACCAAAAGCTGGAGCAATATGAACTATACCAGTACCATCAGTCATAGTTACATAATCAGCTACTGTTATATAAAAAGCCTTCTTTAAAACAGATAATTCAGGAATTAATTGCTCATACTCCTTATACTCTAAATCACGTCCAGTATATGTTTCTAATACTTCATAAGAATCACCTAATACACTATCAGCAAGTGCCTTAGCAACTATAAACTTAAACCCATGCGATAATACTTTTATATACTCTTCATTTGGATTAACACATAAAGCAACATTAGCAATCAAAGTCCAAGGCGTAGTAGTCCATACTAAAACATAAGTATCCTCATCCTTTAATTTAAAAGTAACATAAACAGTATTTACAGGTATCTCCTTATATTCTTGAGCAACTTCATGAGCAGAAAGTTCAGTACCACATCTAGCACAATATGGCAATACTTTATTACTATGATACAAAAGTCCAGCATCAAAAAATTTCTTTACAACCCACCATTCAGATTCAATATAATCATTACTACACGTAACATAAGGATTCTTAGTATCAATAAATTGTCCCATCTTATCAGTAAGTCTAATTACATCATCAACATTAGTATCAGTAGCCTTCTTACACTCCTCATTAAATTTTTCAACACCAAACTTCTCAATATCAGCCTTACTCTTAAAACCTAATTTTTTCTCAACATTAACCTCAATTGGTAATCCATGTGTATCCAAACCTATCTTTCTAAGCACACGATATCCCTGCATAGTCTTATATTTACAAAAAGCATCTTTAATATTCTTACCATACAAATGATGTAAACCAGGCATAGCATTAGCATATATAGGCCCATCATAAAAAACAAAATTATCACTATCATTTCTATTAGCAATAGTCTTATTAAGAATATCCATCTTCTGCCATTTCTTTAAAATATCTTTCTCCACTTCATTAACTTTTCTCTTATCTAACTCCTCAAATTTACTCATTACCATCAACTCCTTTATTTTATTATAATATAAATAAAAAGAACACTTATATACTTAAGGACGAACTAACTCGCGGTACCACCTTAATTCACATAAGTGCTCTCAATTTATATAACGGTTTTACCCGGAAACTTCCTACATATCGAAAGCTCACTTCTGAAGTGATCTATATTTAACTATATTTATCTATTTCCACCACCCATAGACTCTCTATAAATAATCATTAAATACCGTCTTCAACACACGTTTTAAAAAACTAATCATATTATAGAAAAAATAATTACAAAAGTCAATTAATTTTTAAAATTAATATTATTATTTAGCATCTATATAAGGACGAGCCATAACATAATACTTAAATCCTGATATTACAGATAAACAAGCAGAAATAATAAGTAATACATCACTAACTCTAATTCCTATAAGTTCAAATGGAAGATTATAAAATAAAGTAAACACTAAACCAAACATCAATGTAGCAGTCTTCCATTTTGCAACACCTATAGCTGCAACAGCATGTCCTTTATTTCCAACAATCATCTTTATTGCATCTACTATTATATCTCTAACTATAAAAACAAGAGCAATAACAGTACTAATCATTCCTTGAGCAGCAAGTATTACTAATAATGAATTAGTAAGCATCTTATCACTTATAGCATCAACCATTTTTCCAAAATCAGTTACCATATTATATTTTCTAGCAACCCTTCCATCAACAAAATCAGTCAAAGATGCAATTATAAACAAAACGCCTGCAATTATATATTTTAACTCTATAACAATAGAACCATTAATTACATAAGTAGGTAGCTCCAACCCAAATTGTTCAAACGGAAACAATAACACAATCATTATCACAATAGACAAAACCACCCTTGACAATGTAATTTTATTAGCCAAATTCATAAACTTTTACTCTCCAATCTTATAACTAACTTCACTCTCAATGAAATCATCATTATCACTGTTATTTCGAACGATAATATAAACACATATAGCAGCAATAATCATAATAACAACAACAGCAATTAATATATATATTCTTTTTCTATCTTTAGAAGTAACTGTATATGGGGATAAAATCTTTATA
>CALVPO010000019.1 GCA_944351345.1 uncultured Bacilli bacterium
TTATATTTATTAATAATTTTAGGTCGTTGTTTTTATTTTGTCAAATTGTAAGATTTATTTTTGAAAAATCCCTTATATTATACATGAATATTATATCATAAACTTAAAAATATTTATAGTAATTTTAATTATTATTTATTTTTGATAACCTCTACTTTTACTTTTTCTCCTCTTCTACATTTTACTTCAAATTTATTATTACAAACGGGACATTTACATGTATGTGTTCCTTTTTTGAGAGGAAGTCTTAATACTTTTTTACATTTAGGACATTTTTTATAAATATGAGTATTACGATCTTGCCATTTTCTTTTTATTAGAGTTATTTTATTTTTTAATTTTCTTTTTTGTTTTAAGTATACATTATTTTCATGTCGTCTTTTAGTTATATTTTTAGATAATGATCTGTATATTATTATAACTATTAGTAAAAATTCTATTAGGGTTAAAATTCTATTATTTAGAAAAATATTTATGATAGATAAAATAATACATAATATTAATCCTACTTTGTATAGCTCATCTATACCATTTCTTCCATACATAAATTTATATAATTTGTAAATAAACTTTTGCATTTTTCCTCACTTTCTTAATATAAAATACTTATCTTTTCACTCCTTAGGTATATTTTAACATATATTTTTAGTATTTTATATTAAATATTATATTTAAAGCAATTTAATTCATGATCATTAATTATTCCTATAGCTTGGAGATATGAATATATAGTAATTGAACCTACAAATTTCATTCCTCTTTTTTTTAAATCGTTGCTTATTGTATTAGATAAAGGGCTAGTAGTTTTAAAAGAATCGTTTGTATTTTTTATTATTTTTCCATTAGTAAAATGCCAAATATAGTTGGAAAATGAGCCATATTCTTTTTTTATTTTCAAGAATATTTTTGCGTTATTTATTGTTGCTTCTATTTTTCTTCTATTTCTAATAATATTTTTATTAGATAGTAGTTCGTTTGTTTTTGCTTTATCATATTTAATAATTATATTAGGATTATAATTATCAAAAGCTTCTTTAAAATAATCCCTTTTATTTAATATACATTCCCATGATAGACCTGCTTGAAATGTTTCAAGTAATAACATTTCAAATAGTTTTTTATCATCATATACAGGTACTCCCCATTCTTTATCATGATATTCTATATAATTCTTATTATTTAAATTTACCCATTTACAACGATTCATTTTTGATACTCCTTGGGATGCTTTGGTAATAAAATTAGGTTCATAGCACTTATTTCTTCATTTTGAGTTTTATTATATTCAGCTATTCTTTTTAGATAGAAGTCAAATAAGATATCTAAAGATTTTATTCCTATTATAATATCAAGGGGAATCGTATCTCTATATAAATTATATATATTAGAATAAAAATCATATGCATCTCGATAGCCTAATGAATCCCAACTATCATCTATATAATAAGCTTTATCTGTAGTATCTACATTACCATATATTATATTAAAAGCATCTTCTTTACCATTATTAAAACCAGATTTATAATAATAGAAAAAGTCTGAATAAATTATTTTTATATCATTATCCATAATACGCCTCTTTTCAAAAATATTTTAGTATATATTATCACAAATCAAAATATTTTTGAAGTTTTTTATTATTAAAATGTAAATTTTAATAGCATAAATATAATTCCTATTATAAAAAAATTTCTAGTAACATTAGTTTGATTATATTTTAAAGAAGTTGGTAGTAGTTCTGTTAGAGATATTTGTATCATTATTCCTGCTATTAGAGAAAATAATAATCCTAATATAGTATTATTTATAAATGGTGATAAAAAAAGATAAGTTATTATTGCTCCTAGTGGCTCTGATAAAGCAGATACTAGAGTATAGCCAAATGCTTTAAACTTACTTTTGGTGGCATAATATATAGGAACGCTTATAGATATTCCTTCTGGTATATTATGAATAGCTATAGCTAATGTTAATGATATGCCTAAATTTATGTTTTTTGTTGTTGATATAAAAGTTGCTATACCTTCTGGTACGTTATGAATTATTATAGCTAACATAGATATTATTCCTACTTTATAAAGATTATTATTAGTTGTTTTTGTTACGTCTGGAATAGTTTTAGATATTAGCATAGATATAATTATTCCTATAACTATAAATAAAAATGATAATATAACTGTGAAAAAATTTGATAGATTATGTTCTAACATATTTAATGATTCTGGTATTAAGTCTGTAATAGATACACAAAGCATTACTCCTGCTGCAAAAGCAAGAGATGCACATATGATATTATTTTCAGATTTTAATTTTAAGAAAATAGGTAATGTTCCTATTAAAGTTGATAATCCTGCTATTATGGTTAATAAAAAAGCTATATTTATATTATTCATATAATCACCAATAAATTATATGTAATAATTTATAACTTTATTTTAATATTTATTACTGGATAGAAATTATAATAAAAAGCAACCTATTTCTAATAAGTCGCTTTTATTTATCTTATATTTTTATTTATTTTCTTATATTTAGTTATAAATTTATTATATAGTTCTTGACACTTATCTTTATCCATCTCTGGTAAATCTTTATATGGATTAATAATACCTAATTTTTCATATTTTTCACTACCTAATTTGTGATAAGGTAAAAAGTCTACTCTTTCAATATTTTTTATTTTTTTTAAAGTTTCTAGTAAACTATCCATGTATTCATCGTTATCCATGAGTCCTGGTACTATTACTTGTCTTATCCAAACTTTGTTTCCCATTTTATTTAATACTTTTATGAATTCTAAACTATCATCTATAGAATGAGATGTCAATTTTAGATAATTATCTTTATCTGTATGTTTTATATCAAGAAGTACTAAATCTACATATTTTAGTATTTCTTCATAGTTGCCATTTCCTACACCAGAAGTATCTAGGGCTATATGAATATTTTCTTTTTTTAAAATTTTAGAGACTTCTATTATAAAGTCACTCTGAAGTAGTGGCTCTCCCCCTGAGAATGTTACGCCGCCACTATTTCTTTTAAAATAAGGTTTATTTCTTAATATTTTTTTTGCTAATTCCATTGGTGTATAATTATATTTTCCCATCTTCCACATTTCAGGATTATGGCAATATTTACATCTTAATTTACATCCTAAAAGAAATACTACTGTTCTTATTCCAGGACCATCAACTAATCCAAATGTTTCTATTGAATCAACTGCGCCTTTTATCATTACATCTTCTCATGGAATGTTCTTGCTATTACTTCTTCTTGTTGTTTTCTTGTTAATCTATTGAATCTTACAGAATAGCCTGATACTCTAATAGTTAGAAGTGGATATTTATCTGGATTGTTCATAGCATCTATTAAGGTTTCTCTGTTTAGAACATTTACATTTAAGTGGTGAGCTCCTTGTTCAAAATATCCATCCATAAGTCCAACTAAATTTTCTACTCTATTTTCCATATCTGTACCTAAAGCACTTGGAACAATTGAGAAAGTATTAGATATTCCATCTTTACAGCAGCAAGCATAATCTAGTTTTGCTACACTATTTAAACTTGCTATTGCCCCACTTTCATCTCTACCATGCATTGGATTAGCTCCTGGTGCAAATGGAACGCCTGCTTTTCTACCATCTGGAGTTGAACCTGTTTTAGAGCCGTATACAACATTTGATGTAATTGTAAGTACTGACATAGTTGGCTCAGCATCGCGATAACATTTATGTTTTTTTAATTCAGAGAAAATTTTTGCTAGTATTTCTTTAGCGATATTATCTACTCTATCGTCATCATTACCATATTTTGGATAATCACCTGTTATTTCAAAATCAGTAGTAATACCATTTTCATCTCTAATTGGTTTAACTTTAGCATATTTTATAGCTGAAAGAGAATCGGCTGCTACTGATAATCCCGCTACACCATAAGCCATATATCTATGTACATTTGTATCATGAAGAGCCATTTGGCCTGCTTCATATGCATATTTATCGTGCATATAATGAATTATGTTCATAGCATCACTATAAACATCAGCAACTTTTTCAAGTACTTTAAAATATGAAGCTTTTACTTTTTCATAGTCTAAGATTTCATCATCCATCTTATCTATTCCTTTAAGAACTAGTTGATGTTTCATTTCATCAACACCACCGTTTATAGCATATAAAAGTGATTTTGCTAAATTACAGCGGGCTCCAAAAAATTGCATATCTTTACCAACACGCATTGCTGAAACACAACAAGCTATAGCATAATCATCACCATAAACTGGTCTCATTATATCATCATTTTCATATTGAATAGCATCTGTTTTAATACTCATTCTAGCACAATACTTTTTCCAATTTTCTGGTAGTTTTGTACTCCATAACACAGTCATATTAGGTTCTGGTGCTGGATCTAGGTTTGTTAATGTATGTAAAATACGAAATGATGTTTTAGTAACCATACTTTTTGTTGGATTGCCATTTTTGTCAGCCTCCATACCACCTAATGAACATGTTACCCAAGTAGGATCTCCTGAGAATAATTCATCATATTCTGGTGTTCTTAAGTGCCTTGCAATTCTTAATTTTATTACAAATTGATCTATTAATTCTTGGGCATTGCTTTCTGTTATTAAACCATTTTTTAAATCTCTTTCTATATATATATCAAGAAAAGCATCAACTCTACCCAAACTCATTGCTGCACCATTATTTTCTTTTATTGCAGCTAAATAACCAAAATAAGTCCACTGTACAGCTTCTTTAGCGTTAGCAGCTGGTCTACTAATATCATAGCCATATTTTGCTGCCATTTTTTTCATTTCATCAAGAGCTCTATACTGCATAGAAATCTCTTCTCTTTCTCTGATTAGTTTATCAGTCATTCTACCTAATTTTTTATCCCAATCACGTTTTTTTTGTTCCATTAAATAATCAATACCATATAGGGCAATACGACGATAGTCACCTATAATTCTACCCCTACCATAAGCATCAGGAAGACCAGTTAATAATCCTACGTGTCTTGCAATTCTAATATCTTCTGTATAAGCATCAAAAACTCCTTGATTGTGACTTTTTCTAAATTCATTAAAATATTTATCTACAACAGGATTTAATTTATAACCATAAGCATCTAATTCTTGATATACCATACGTATACCACCGTATGGATTAACCATTCTTTTAAGTGGAGCATCTGTTTGAAGTCCAACTATTACCTCATTATCTTTATCTATATATCCAGCCTCAAAGTTATTAATACCAGACATATGATCAACATCAATATCTAATACATGTTTTTTTAATTCTTCTTTTAATAGTTCTGTACATTTTCCCCAAACTTTATCAGTTTTTGTTGTTGTTTTCTCTAAGAATGATTCATCTCCATCATAAGATGTATAGTTATTTTTAATAAAGTCTTTTACATCAACTCTATTACACCAACTACCACCCTTAAATCCTTTCCATTGTTCTTTCACTTTATCAATCCTCCTACTAGTTTATTTTAACACAAATCAGAAAAAATATTAACTAATAAAATTACTAATTAATATTTTTTACATGTACTTGACATCAGCTATTTAAGTATTCATTAATTACTTTATAAACTCTATTTGCTTCTGTTATTAACTCAGAATAATTATTGTTTATATAATCTATATCTCCATCTTGACTTTTTAGTTGATGATTAAGTGCTAAGTCTGCTAATTTTGTAAATCCTAAGTACTTAGAATCTCCTTTCATAGCATGAACTTCTATTGCATAGTTTTCCATATCACTAGTATTTTTATATTTCTCTATTTTTGATAATCTTTCTTTAAAATTATCTGCAAATTCTTTTAATATATCATTATAGGTATCAATATCTCCTAATATTTCTATACCGCTTGAGACATTTATATCATTATTTTTTAAAATATTTATGTCCATTATTATCCTCCTATCAAGTTAAGTATACAATAATATTAGTTAAAAGGAAATACTTTATTTATAATAATTATTCTTTTATAGATATAAATTTTGCTATTTCTTTTATTTCTTCACTAAAATCACCTATAATATCAGATATATCTCTCAAACTATAATTTCACTTAATTTAAATTTATATTATATTATAAAAAAAATAATTTTTTAACTAATAAGTTACTACTTTTTTATGAATTTTCTTAATACCCTATCTAACTCATATCTATCAATTGGCTTAGCTAGATAATCATCAAATCCTATATTTAAATATTTGCTTTTTTCTCCTGCTAAAGCATTAGCAGTTAAAACAACTACTGGTATATAAAATCCATCTATTCTTTCTAATTTTTTTAAAATATCTAAAGTTTCAGTTCCACTCATTTTAGGCATTAAATCATCCATTAAAATCAAATCAAAATTTGTATCTTTATCTAATAAGTCTAAACATTCTTGACCACTAAACACCTCTTCTACTTCTACGTTATATGGTTCTAGTAATTTATAAGCAACCTTAATATTAAGCTTATTATCGTCGACTATTAATATTCTTTTGCCTTTACTATCGAAAGGTTTAATACTTTTCTTTTTTACTTTTTTAGTAACTTCTGCATTACTAACCATTTTTTGATCAATGATAATTGATACTTCTGTACCCTTGCCATAGATACTATTAATATCTATTTTACCATTCATTAATTCTAATAATTTCTTTGCTATTATTAACCCTAATTTTTCACTATCATTATTTTCTATTTTTTTATCTTCATTAAAAATATTAGTTATTTCTTCTTTCTTCATACCAATTCCTGTGTCTTTAATTGATATTTTTAAACGACACATAAGTCTAGATTTAACAACATCTACATCTAAACTTATTTCACCTTTTTCTGTATATTTTATTGAGTTATTAATAATATTAAGAAGTATTTGTTCTAATTTAGCTTGATCACCAAATAATACTTCTGGAGTATCTTTATCTATATTAGATACAAACTTTATATTTTTATTTTTTATTCTAGAATTAGCTATATTAATTACATTTTCAAACATTTCACTGACATTATAATCTTCTAATATTAGTTCTAGTTTTCCATTATCAATAGTTGCAATATCTATAAGTCCATCAATTATTTCTGTTAATTCTTTTGATGCTATTCTTATGTCTTTAGCATCTTCTTTCATACTATTAATATCATTACTATCTATTAATACTTGACTAAAACCATCTATAACATTTATAGGAGTTCTAATTTCATGAGACAAATTAGACAAAAATTTAACTTTATCTAAATTAGTTTTTCTAGAGTAATTTTTTTCTAATATTAATCTTTGGTTTTCTTTTATCCAAATGTTTTCTATCCCTAAATATATGATAAAGATAATAATAACTGGTGTAAAGTTAATAATAGTAGCATTTATAAATATAAAATTCATAATAGTTAATAAAATATTTGTAATAAATATAATAAGTAAATTTTTTTTATTACTTTTACTTATTATGTTTCTACCAATTATCATTAATATAGCATCTAAAATTATATAAGTAAAATATAGGCCATATGCAAAAATTACAGATGTTCCAAATATTAAATTATCATTTAAGTTAATATCTAGCATAAAAGTAAGAATAAAGGTAACTATATTAATTAAAATAATACTATATTTTAGTCCTTGCATTTTTTTATCTATAATGCTATCTTTAGTGCTATATTTATCTTCTATTAATACAGAAAAATAATAACTAAATAGTAAAGATGCAAATAGTATAATAGATACTAAGTATAGTTTTTGAAAGATAAATATATTTAATGATGCTTTTGTTGCTATAAAATTAGCTATATAAAGAAGTTGCATTATGTATGCGGTTATCATTATCCCATTAAAAATATTACTTTGTGGTCTACTAGCAATATTTTTTGAATAATAAATAAATATTAATATAAATAAAACCAATAACCCTAATAAATCAAAATTAAATATCATTATTATCAACTCCGTATCTTAGAATCATTATATCAAAAAAAAAGAGAAATGTATATATTACTTGAAATAATATTTAGATAAATATTTTTTTTCAGTAATATAGCTATTATTTATTTTTATGATATGACTGTTATTTTTATACATTTTATTACCATTACTTATAATTTTTATTTGAGGATAACTTATATTATACAAATATCTTTCTAATAAGAATTTGTTATAAATATATTTTAGTTGTTTTATAAATTTATAATTATAGATAATTAATACTGATAGTACCATTATATAAGAATAATTATGGTTATAGCTACTTGTTAGAATAAAAAGGAACATTCCTATTAGGGAAATTATTATAGTAAGTTTATTTGATAAGTTATAGTTAAAGAATTTGCTTAGTAATAAATTGACTATTTTAGCACCATCTAAGGGATAGATTGGCATTAGGTTGAAGAAAATTATTTGATTATTATATAATGTATAAATATTTAGTGTATAATCTCTTATAATATTAATATGATTTAGATAGACTATTATTAAGTAGAATATAAATTGGAAAATTACTCCTGAGGTTGCTACTAATATTTCTTCGTTTATGTCTTTATTTATTAAATCATTTATTTTAGTTATGCCACCAAAGGGATAAATAATTATTTTTAATACTTTGAATTTTAATAATTTGGCGGTTGTATAGTGACCTAGTTCGTGGATTAATAATAATGAAGTAATGGCTATTAGATTGATATAATATCCTGATATAACATAGCCAAAAGCCATTATAATATATGAATAATGAAAGGTCATTTAGTTTTAACTTACACTACTTTTAATTAAGTTACTTCCAACATCACATCTATTGCCCCAACTATCTATTGTTTTTCCGTCTTTTATAACTTTAATTATTTCACATTTATTACTGCAACCTTTACAATAAATACCAACAGTCTCGAAAACTATATCTTCTATATCAAAATTAAATTCTTTTTCTTTTTTACTTTTTTTGGCTAGAATAGCTACTCCTAATGCTCCCATTAAGTGAGAATTATCATCTACTATAATTTTTTCTCCTACTAGTTTTTCAAAAGCTTTAACAACACCAATATTTTTGCTAACTCCTCCTTGGAAGACTATTGGTCCTACTATTTTTTTACCTTTGCCAACGTTATTTAGGTAATTGCTAGCTACACTTTCACAAAGGCCTGCTACTATATCTTCTAATTTACAACCTATTTGGGCTTTATGTACTAAGTCTGATTCGGCAAAGACTGTACATCTTGCAGCTATAGAAGTGGGATTTTTACTAGTTAAGGCAATACGTCCAAAGTCTTTGACATCAATTCCTAGTCTTCTAGATTGAGATGATAAGAAAGAGCCAGTTCCTGCTGCACATAAGGTATTCATAGCATAATCAACTACAATTCCATCTCTTATGATAATTATTTTAGAGTCTTGTCCGCCTATTTCAAAAATTGTTTTAACATCTGGAATAATAGAAGTTGTTCCAATAGCATGAGCAGTTATTTCATTTTTTATAACAGATGCTCCTAAGATAGTACCTATTAACTTTCTAGCTGAACCTGTAGTTCCTATTGATACTACTTTATATTTATTACTATTAAAATTATTTTTTAATAATTTAACTAATCTTTTTACGGCTTTAATAGGGTTAGCTTCTGTCTCGATATATTCAGATGCTAAAATATTATTATTACTATCAATTATTACTCCTTTAGTAGATATTGAACCTATATCAATTCCTAAATATGCACGTTCCATAATTATTCACCTCATAATATTTTATGTGTCATATTTAAAAATATTATTCTTTTTAATCGTCACTAATAATTTCAAAATACAAGAATATAATAACACCTACTATTGATAAAACATTAGCAATAATAGCTAGATAATTAACCTCATCATTTTTTAGATTAGTATAAACATAATAAATAGAAATAAGCATTGCTACTATAAAAGTTATTTCATTTATATAGTGATATCTTTTTCTACAACTAGTATCGTTATAAATTCTATATTTTCTTTCTACTTTATTAGAATATAGTTTTAAAACAAAAAGAGCAATAAATATATATATAATAAAATCTTCTTCTTCTATCTCTTTTAATTTTTCATCTCTCATATTAAATTATAGAAAAAAATTTAGATATTAGACATCTAAATCAATATTTATACTATAAATGAGGTTGCAATACCTAATATTACACCTATTATAAATATAACTCTTTTATCCATTATTATTTTCTTTATCATAAAAATTATCTCCTTAGTTATATAAGTTTAGTCTAGCGTATATGGATCATTCTTTGTTCCTGTTCCTTCAGTATACTTAAGATTTGCTTTTAAAATTAAAATTGGACGAATATATCCTGAATCAACACTTGATTCATAAGCATTAGCAGCATAATCATACATACCAGTACCATCATATGACAATGATGCTTTTCGACCACCAAATGACCAATAAGAATTACTAGAGTAATAATAATAACGTGATGCCGTAAAATAATCTAATGTTTTTGTATTACTTCCTGCAATTGTCGCTTCTAATGTACCTAAAGCTTCTTTTACTAAATTATAGTCTCTTTCATACAACATATCACCTCCACCTTCAATTTCAGACGGACTACAAGATTCATTAGTTGAACAATCCCATGGTGGCATTCCTCCTTTGATTGAACTTAATGTCTCTATTTGACCATTATATCCAAAATATCTTGAACCTATTGTATAATTACTATTTTCATATTTACTTGCTATAGTATTTAATGTGTTTACATATTTTCTATAATCTGAAGCGCCATAAAAACTTATAGTTTCACTAGAAACATTTTCACTTATTATATCTAGTGTTCCGTCTTCATTTATGCTTATAACTCTCCATATATTTAACTCTTGTGGATTTAATATTGTCTCAAGCCAACTTCCTGGTTTTACTATATATGTTGTTGTTGTTGGAGTTAATGATATATAATCTCCTAATTTTGGTTGTGGAAAACACCTGGTATAAGTCTCATCTAAGGCATCTTGGACATTAGTAGCAGATAGGCCACTATTAGAATTATCATAAGTAACATTAGATGAGTATATAGTATTAGCAGCATATACTCCAGTACCTGATAATAGTAGACCTACTATAACGCCTATTAGAAATTTATAATTACTCTTTATAAATTTAGATATTTTCTTCATTTTTAGCACCTGCCTATTTTTATTATTAGTTAACGTCATTCTACCAAAAAAAAAAAAAAAAAAAAAAAAAAAAAAAAAAAAGCAACTATTTTTAACTAATAAGTTACAAGAACTTTGTTAATTAAAAAGTAACTTTTTTAATTTTCTAATAGAAAATCAATTATATTTTTATGAATGATGCCATTTTGAGAAAAATCAATAGTATCTGTTGAAATTACATATTTAGGATAGTTATCTTTTTATCAAAAATTCCAAACTATCTATCAATTATTTCATCATATAACTTATATGCTACTTGAAAATATAATTTTTCTTGAAATTTTGTTGCAACAAAATCGACTCCACCATTTTCTAATGTTCCTACTTTTACATCATATCCACGTGATATTAATTCATTATAAACAATATTTTCAAGATATGCTCCTAGTTGCTTTTTTCTTTCTTGATTAACTATTTGTCCTAATCCTAAATCCGTTAAATAATATTTATACTTACCACTTAGAATTCTTTTTCCTCTAATATCATATCTTTCAGCTTTATTAATAAGAAGTGCTCTACGCATATATTCTAGATAATTATACTATATCTATTTTTATTCATCAATTTTGTTTAGTACACTAAACAAAAAGTGTTTTTTATCTTTTTTGTTTAGTATTTATTTTGAAGAACCTTACCGAAATATTTCTAATAGTTATTTCTTACAGCGATTTTAATTATTAAAATATGGATTATTAGAAAATTCATGTTCTAGAGTAGTTTTTATACCATGACCTGGATATATAGTTATATCTTTAGGGTATTTTTTTATTTTTTCTATACTATTAAGCATTTCATTAAAGTTTGATTCTGGTAAGTCGCATCTACCTATAGCTTCATAGAAGAGAAAGTCTCCTGTAAACATAATTTTATCTTCTTTAAAATAATATGTAACACTATCCATAGTATGGCCAAATGTTTTTATTAGTTCAAAATTAAAGTTTGCTATTTTATTTTCTCCTTCTCGTAAATTAGATAAATCATATACTTTATAGCCATACTTACTTGCTAAATCATAGCAACTTGCAACATGATCAAAATGACTATGAGTTACAAGAATTCCTACAATATTTTTATCTTTGATAAACTCAGTAATAGCTTCTAAGTCATCACCTGGATCTACTAAAAGATAGTTATTATCTTTTTCTATTAAATAGCAATTACATTTTAAAAAGCCTACTTTAATATAATTAATTTTTAACATAATTATCACCTTCTAATTATATTTTATCACATTTTACACTATTTTACATCAAATAATTAAAGTATAGATTTTATATAGAAATATAAATTATTTTTTGATATAATTACTGGTAGAGGTGAAGTATGAAAAGAAATAAAATAAAGAAAAAATACTTGACTAATATTAAAGAAGAGGAAAAAAATATTAATGATGAAGAAAAAGATATAACTAGTCAGATAAAGGCAGCTTTAATAAGTTTTGGTTGGATTATATTATTATCTATTTATAGTTATATTCCACTTATTTTTTTAGCAATGTTTGGTATTGATTATAATAATTTTTCTTATAATGGAAAAATATTATATACAATTATTTGTAGTGTTTTATTTTTGGTGTTTATAATATTCATATATAGAAAAGAATTAATAATGAATGCTAAGAGTTTTTTTAATAAGAATTTTATTAGTAATTTAGAGATTCCTGTTAAGTATTGGTTAGTTGGACTTCTGGTTATGATTGGTAGTAATTTATTTATATCTATTATAACTAATGGAGGAATTGCTAGTAATGAGGAATCAGTGCGGGAACTTATAGATATGATGCCATTATACATGGTATTTCAAATATTAATATATGCTCCTATAACTGAAGAACTTATTTTTAGGAAGAGTATTAGAAATATATTTAATAATAAATATTTATATATTTTGACATCAGGATTAGTATTTGGGGGATTACATGTAATAACATCAGTTAGTACTATAACAGATTTACTTTATATAGTACCTTATTCAGCTTTAGGAATAGCTTTTGCTTATACTTATACGAAGACTAATAATATTTTTTCTACTATTTCTATGCATGCTCTGCATAATAGCCTAACCCTTATATTATTCTTTTTAGGGCGTAGTGTATAATGAAAAAAGTACTGTATATTATTCTTATAGTTTTAATAATTATATTCTGTTTACTACTCTACTCTAGATTTATTGGAACGATTGGTCTTGAGACTAATGAAATACCATATAAGACAGAATATATTGCTGAGAGTTATAATGGACTTAAGATAGTTCATTTCTCTGATTTACATTATAAAAAAATAATTACTGAAAAAAGAGTTAGACAATTGGTAGATGAAATAATTAGATTAAAGCCTGATATAGTTTTATTTACTGGGGATCTTTTAGATAATGATACTGAGCTTAGTAATGATGATATTGATTTTTTAATTAATCAATTATCAAGAATAGAATCTACTTATGGTAATTTTGCTATTTTGGGAGATAAAGATTATCTTAAGGCTGATACTTTAAAAAATATTTATATTCAGAGTAATTTTACTTTATTAGATAATAGTTATTCTATAATTCATAATGAGGAAAATGACCAGATATTTATTGGAGGAATATCTACTTATAATTATGATGAGGCTGATATTGATAAGACTATGGCGTATTTTCAAGGAAATAATGATATTAGTTTTAAAATAATAATGGTTCATGAGGGAGATTATATAGATACTATTTTAGATAAATATAATAATATAAATTTAATAGTAGGAGGACATTCTATTAATGGGTCAATAAATATTCCTGTTGTAAAGATGTTATTGACTCCTAAGGGGGCTAAGAAGTATTATAGGCCGTATTATAAAGTGAATAATACTGATATATATATATCTAATGGTATTGGACTTAATAATTTAAATTTTAGATTATTTAATCATCCATCGATTAATTTTTATAGAATTAATAATTAATTAATAATATCTTTCTTTTTTTCATATATTTAATTAGATTAAAAGAAAGGATGATTATATGAATAATGGTTTTTATCAAAATCCTGTTTTTCCTGGTACTTCATTAAATAATACTCCTAATCAACAGACAGTTCCTAGTTATGATGAGAGTCAAAAGAATATATTTAATGGGAATAATGTAATAGAAGAACAGTCATATATAGAGAATATACTTAGGATTAATAAAGGAAAAATGGCAAAACTACATGTCACGGTTCCTGGATCTGTTGAATGGCAAGATCGTGTGTTTACAGGAATTATAGAGCAAGCTGGAAGAGATCATGTAATACTATCTAATCCTAATACGGGAGAATGGTATTTAATTCTAATTATATATTTGGATTTTGTTACTTTTGATGAACCTATTAATTATAGTCCACAGTTTGCTACTCCACCAAAATAAAAAATTAGGTAATGCTTACCTAGTTCTTTTTTTTAGTTTTTATTTTGTTTTTTATATAATCAATTTCTTGATTAGTTTCTTCTAAATTATTAGAAATACTATAATTACATATACATGCTCCTTCTATTACTAATACTAAGTATCCTACTGTAACTAATGAATTAAAATAAAAGTTTTCTTCTTGGTCGTTATTTTTATCTTTTGTTATATCACAGTATTCAAAACTTACCTTTATATCTTTTAAGTTATATAAATTATTACTTATATATTCTTCGTAATTATCTAATAGATTGTCTTCTGATATATAAGATTGGTAATTGTTTATTACAGTTTGGTAGTTATCTATGTCAGATTCTATTTCATATACTGATACTTCTCTTGTGTGCTCATCTTTATGATTATAAACATATAATTTACCTAAAATATCTTCATAATCATATAGGTCGTCTTCAATTATGTCTTTATTTTTGCTAATTATATTACCTAAATTATCTATATGTTTAATCGATACTTTATAACCTTCTTTAGTATCTATTATAAATGGGTAGCCTAGTCCTAAGGTTTTAGAAGCTATAGGTGATATAATGCCAAAAAATGAAAAAAGAAGGGCATTTTTTCCTATATTAAAAATTTTTCTTCTTTTTAATCTTATTAAATCTTGTTCTAGTAGTGTTAGATTTTTATTGTCCATATTTTCCCTCTTTGTTTTTATGTATTTAATTAAAATTCTCTTTGAGTTAATATTTAAGCATTATTTTTTATTAATGTCAAGTTTAGTTAAAGAATATTTTGGAAATTTAACAAAAAAAGTCTAGACTTTATAATAAAGTTAGACTTACTGTGATATAGATAATTATTTTTTTATTATGTTATGTTTTACTTTTAGCCAGGAATTAAATTTCTTGTGATATTCTATGGTGCTTGATACGACTATTATTACGCCTGATAAGATAAATAATATCATAACTGTAAAGTTATATGGGTTAAGGCATTTAATTATTCCTAATACTTCTAGTATGATAGTTGCTATAACTAAGATTATGATGCCTATGATTATACATATATGCATAGCGGTAGAGGCATCACGTCCCATATCATGACTTATAAATTCTTTTTCTAATTTGGCTGCTTCTTTTTTTGATAAATCGTACCAACTTGTTAATGGTTTTTCTATTTTTTGATCTTTATTAATTAGTCTTCCTAACATGATAATCACTTCCTCTATTTATATAATAACATAAAATTAGAAAAAAAGATTAATAAAATTAATTATTAACCTTCTTGTGGTTTTAATTTTCTTCTGCCATGACCTGACAAATTTGGCTTAAATTCATTTTCTTGATAGTTATAATCACTAGCTAATGCATTATTATATTCATGTTTAAATCCATAATAATTTATTAGTGATAACATCATAAGTTCATAATTATTAATAGCTCTACTATAATTTTTATCTTCTATTTGCCTACTTATAGGTTTTATTACTTCATTAAATAAAAAGGTAGATAATTTTAGATTATCACTATCATGTAATATAGCATCTGCTATTTTAGGTCCCATATTGTCATATAATTTTAAGAGATCATAATAATGCGTATCTTTTTGTAAGATATTATTTCTAAAATTTCTTAATATTTCTAATGTTTTATCATTATCTTTCTTTCCTAAAATATCACATACCACTGTTGTTATAAAACAGCCTCCTGATGATTCTTGATGTTTATATATTGGACAGTCGCTATAACTATAATCTCTACAATATTTATAATATGTATTACTATCTACAGTTTTCTCTTGTTTGATACAATAGTAATTGCCAGAAATAAAACCACTCTCCCATTTATAAAATGTGCAACTCATACTTGTCTCTCCTCTCTAAAGTATCTTTATATTATCATTTTTCTTTTTAATAGTCAAAGATTATTTAAGTACTTTGCTATAGAATTGGCAATAGCGTTAGCATATTTTTTCTGATTTTCTGTTAGAGCTGTCAAATCATTTGAATTAGTTAGATATCCTAGTTCTAAGAGGTAGCCTTCTACTCCTACGTTACTTTTATAATAAGGATTATAACCTACCGTTTCTTTATTTCTATCATCTATGTAGGCTCCAGTTATGATTCCACCTGTTTCTCTTATCATATATAAGTAATTAGAATTAGTTGTAATATCATAAGGATTATCTCCATTTTGGATATAGTCTTCTTGATTTTCTTGTATTTCTTCTTCTGTAAAATTATGCGTATAAATACCATCTTTTATTATATATATATCTTTAGTTGAGGCTTCTATTAAGTTAGTGTCTAAAATGTCTTCAATTAATTTAGTGCTAAAGTTATAGTTTATGTTATTTGCAGTATATAATTCTACTCCGTTTACTTTTGATGATTCACTACTATTTACATGGATTGATAGAAGATATTTGGCATGGACTTCGTAAGGAATTAAAGCTCGGCCATGTGTTTTGTATTCTTGAAAATATTCATCATTTTTTAAACTATTTTTGGTCCTAGTTAGTTTTACTTTTAGGCCTTTTTCTTTTAATTTTTTTGCTATTTGGGAAGATATTTTCATAGTTATGTTACTTTCTGTATATTCTTCGTTGTTACAGCCAACATCAATTCCTCCATGTCCTGGGTCGATTACTATATCATATACGTTTTTATCTTTATTAGTTACTACATTTAACATTAGTGTTTTATAATCATTATTACTATTTATAGTGATTTTTTTGTTATATTTACTTAGGGTATAATAAGTTGTTGTTTTATAATTAGTTTTATTATTTAATTTATAGTATTTATAAGATAAATCTTCATCTTCTTTATTAGATATTCTTATAAATAATTTATATTTTCCTTTAGATAATTTGTCTAGTAACAAGCCGCGATTTACTTTATTTGATAAACGGAAGTTAATATTATTACCTTCTTTTGTTGTTTTTAGTTTATATGTTTTAAATTTTCCGTTGTATAATACTAGTTCTATGTTTTGATAAGATTTATCAATGTTTTTTATATTTCCTTCTAGATTCATATAATTTCCATAAATATATAACTTTGTTATGTTAGCGAGTTTATCTTCTGTTTTTATAGTTTTATTATTAAATATAAAATATATTATTGCTAAAATAATTATTGCTAGTATTGCATATACCCTTTTTTTTAATTTTCTTTTCTTCTTTTTATTCATATTACATATTCTTTCTATTTCTTTTTTATTTTTTTATTTTATGTAAATTTTTGTTAATTTAGTTTTGTTTTATTTTTTTTTTTTCT
>CALVPO010000020.1 GCA_944351345.1 uncultured Bacilli bacterium
TTTTTTTTTTTTTTATCATTTATTATATCTATATTTATTTTTATCATTATAATTAATAAGACTAGAAATATTTAAAAATTTGTATATATATATGTATATCCAGCATAACAACTTATACAAAAGAATATTCCAACTCCCATGAACAACATGTAAGTTTCAAGATCGATTTTCTTTAAATTTTTCAGTATAAACATTAATGATTTAATAAATTCTTTAATTGGAGGTAGTAAAAATAATATAAATCCTAAAATACCAAAGTCAAATAATGCCATGAAAAAATCACTTTCAATAGCTAACAAGGAATCTTGATTTAAATAACCAATTCCAAATAATTTATATTGAAAATCTGCTAACATAAATTTTTTATAAGAATAGTAAAATTGTTTAGCTCTAGTGTTAGAGGGATGAACTTTTCCTGAATAGAATAATCCTTCCAAATATGTGCTAGCTTCTTCTCCCCAATTATAATATTTTTCTAAATAACTAACGTCTTCACCTTCATGTTCCTTAATTAACTCTTTATAACTCTTTTTTTTCTTTTTACCACTTATAGAATTAAGGTCATATTTTTCCAATTCAATTTTTGCGTTTTTGTTATTAATATCTGTATTATATGCAACAGGTGTATATTTATATGTACATAATAGGACAATTATTGAACAAACTACTAATACTATATTGAACCAATTTCTCTCAAATTCTTTGTTAAAAAATCTGATAAATAAAACTATTATCAAATATAAAATTAATACTATTAAAGTAATAAAATATGGAACTTTTGTCCCTAGTAATGAAATAACAATGAGTGCTAAAATCATAAAAACTGTTCTTATCAGTTTTTTATTTTTTGGTTTTAAAATGCCATAAAGTAATATTGGAAACATAATAGAAAATGCGTGACCTAATATTTGTCCTGAATCATACCAACCTTTATATCCTAATTTATATTTATCAGAATATTCATAAGTCATACCAGATGTACCAGTCAAAACAGCTATTAAGTATAGTGCAAAATATAACATAAAAGTGTAAAAAACACATTTTTTTATTTTTTTAAACATTTCTTCTTTATTACTGGTGTGATAATACAAAGTGTATAAACTAATAAATAAAGCTATCATATAAGCTATATTAATAATAAATCTAAACTCATGCAGAATAATACTACTTTCTGTAAGCAGTTTATACAGTATATATAAATGACCTAAAGTAAATAAAGAAAAAAATATAATATATGCATACCATTTCTTCTTTATTGGACTGTAACAAAATAATAAATAAGTTGTAATTGAAAAAACAAATAGTGGTTTTAAATATGTTGATATGTTTGGAATATAATCTTTAATTGCTAATCTAGATAATATATCAAATATTGGTTGCAATAATACAAATATTAATATTATTTTTAAAATTAATTGTTGCTGCTTTTCCTTCATTATAAAACTCCTTCTACAAATCTAATAATTTTAATGTCTGATTCATTATTTTTTTATTATCTCCTTTATAATTAATTAAATTTTTTTTCAAATAATCATATTTATTTTTGTTTTTTAAGATATCTTCTAAAGCGTAAATGACTGCATCATCTTCATTTGGAATAATTACACCATATTTGCCATTTTCTAAAATTTCTCTAGGACCTACAACATCTGTCGTAAGTATTAATTTTTTTAATAAAAGAGCTTCTTTTACAACTATACTATATCCTTCCATATAACTGGTAAGCACAAAAAAATCAGCATTTTTTACATATGGATATGGATTAGGTTGTAATCCTAAAATTTGAACTACATCATCTACTTTATTAGTATAAACCATATTTTTTATTTTTTCAAGGTTTGGGCCGTCACCAATTAATTGAATTTTAAATTTATATCCTTTTTCTTTTAAATAAATGGCTGCTTTAATTAACCTATCTTGTCTTTTTTGATCTCTCATCTTAGCCACATTAACAAATGTAAAAGTATCATTTTTAACTTTAAATGCATTAGCTTTTTTTAAAATATCATCTTCGTTTATATAATTGTAAATTACATCTACTTTGTTAGTAGGTATGCTATACTTTTTACAAAAATTATCTTTAGCATCTTTAGAAACACAAATTACTTTAGTCAAGTTATTATAACTTTTTTTTATTTCTTTATCTGTTATTCCAATATCAAATTTAAAAACATCATTATGAATCCAAGCATATTTTTTTACCTTATTGTTCTTAATATCACTTACCCAAGTTCCGCATCTTCCTTCCATGTATCCAAAGACATATCCATATTCTTTTTTATTAAATATACTATTTATGTATTTTTTTCGATAAAAAGGTATAAACCTAAATAGCATATACATAAATATATTCTTTTTCATTTGATAAACATTGACATTATCTGGTATTTCTTTTAATAAAATACCTTTTTTTTCTAAAAGATAAAGATCTATTTCACATTTATCTTTTAAATAATTTAGGGTATCAACTAAAGCTTTTTCTGCTCCTCCCATATCCATAGTATATCCAAATATTAATAATTTTTTCATTTTTACCTCCTAATTATAGATATAAATAGCGTTGGAAAGTATAAAAAAAATATTTTTATTTTAGCTGGATGATATTTTATAATATTTTTAAACTTTTTCTTCCCATAAATACTAAACAATATATATCCATAAACATTATATAACGACGGACAAAAATAATATAACTCTTTAAAATATAAAGCATTCCCTAATGGATTTCTTTTTACTAAAGAAAAATAATTATTAGAATAACCATCTGCTAAATATTCTTTATGAGCAGCTATTATATTTCTACATAAAAATTTATATTTTAAAGAAATTCTATTAAATATCAATGCTTCTGGGATAAATTTTTCTTTTTCTATTATTGGAAAATAATACTTCTTAGCAATATTTGTTTTTAGAACAATCAACTTATCACCTACAACTTTATACTTATTATATATATTATAATAAGTATCAACAAAATTATTTTCAGGAAATTTTGTTCCTATAATTTCGTTTTTATTATTTATGTAACTTTGAATATACATAAGTCCAGCTATATCGTCATCTTTAAATACTTTTTTGAAATCATTTTCTATTAGTTTTAAAATATTATCTTTTAATATATCATCAGAATCTATACACAAAAATATATCACTTTTTGTATTTTTCAGTCCTACATTGTAAGCTGATTGTTTCCCACCGTTTTTCTTATATATATAGTTTATTTTTATTTTGTTTTCCTTTTTTAATTTTTCAATGTATTCATTTGTGTCATCATTAGATCCATCATCTACAATTAACCATTCAAAATCTTTGATATCTTGTTTCAATAGCGATTTATACAGCTTTTCTAATTCTTTTTTCCTATTATAGCTAGGAGTAAAAATAGTTATCATGACTCTCCTCCATATTTATGCCTAAAATTAAAAATTATCTTTCTTAATGAAAAATATATCCTAAGCAATCTATATTTCTTTTTGTAAATAAATATTAAAATAATACGTCTTTGTAAACATATATTATCTAAACTTGTTTCTTTAACAATTTCTGTGAAATAATTTATTCTTATATCTTTACAAAAATTAATTATATCATCAGAACTATATAAATAATATCTAAAAATAAAATCACTTATAGCATTTAAATTATTTAAATTAATATTTTCTTTGTTTTGAGTATTAAGAATTTTTTCTTTTTTTAATATTTCCTTAATATATTTATTTACTTTTAATATATTCAAAATATTTCTTTTATAGTTTTTTATACTATTAGTTGCTCCATTTTCATTATACATTATTGTGTATAAATTATCATTAATAACATACATTTTATCTATATTAACTAATAATTTAATATAAAATACAACATCCTCCATCATAGCAATATCTAATGGAAACATAGTATTTAATTTTTCTTTCTTTATCATAATCAAATAACAAAAACATGGAATATTTCCATTTAAACATTTTGGAATAAATTTATTTTTTATATCATTATTATTTAAAATTTTATAGCATATATTATCTAAATTACCAATTTCTATTTGCTTACCAACAGAATTAACAACAGCATAATTACATCTAACAACATCAACATCCTGTTTTTTTATAGTATTATACATAGTCTCTATATATTTTTTATTATAAAAATCATCACAATCACAAAAGCAAATATATTCACCTGTTGCTTTTTTTATCCCAATATTCCTAGTATCAGATACCCCTGTATTATTTTTATCTATTAAAATAATTCTTTTATCTTCAGTTTGATATTTTTTTAAAATATTTATTGACGAATCTTTACTTCCATCATTTATTAAAATTATTTCTAAATTTTGATATGTTTGGTTAATTATAGATTCGATACATCTATTCAAATATTTTTCTCCATTATAAATTGGAACAATTATACTAATTTTATCTTTATTCATTTATTGTTTTACCTTTCTACTGTTTTTTAAAAAAACCAATCTATTTATTATATTTTTAAATTCCCAAGTTTTAAAAAATTCAATAAAAAATATTAAATTACATATAATTGCACATAACAAACAATATATCAACAATACTAAAATGTTATCAATTTTAACTTTACTGAATATAAAATAACATATAATTAAATTTAAGATTACAAAACAAAAGTTTCTAATTACTTTAAAAAAGAAAGGTTTTGAAGATTTTTTAAATTCATATTTAAATACTAAATAAGGGTCTAACCAAGTTTGAGAACACAATCTTGATAATCCTGTAGCTAAAAACACTCCAAAAGCTCCAAATTTTAATCCAAGTATAATTGATAAAATTATATTAATAATAGCTGAAGAAAAGGCACCCCATTTAGCTTTTTTAAACAACCCTGTAGTGATAGCATAATTATATCCTGGATATTGTATACCACATATATAAAACTCTAACACAAGTGCCACAACAACACTAATATTTAATAAAAACTTTTCTCCAATCCAAATTTTTACAAATGGATTTAGAAATATAATTAGCATTATTCCACAAAATCCATATATCCATGTAACTAAAAAATTTAGTATATAGAAAACTTGTTCTCTATTTTCGATACTTTCTTTAGCATTCAAATTTCCTATACTTGCAGTGAAACTACCAGTAATTTTTGATAACACTTGATTAACAGAATTAACTAATAATGAATAGTTGGATGCAATACCAACAACAGATAATCCTACTATTTTTGTGATAATTATATTATCTGTTCCACTATTAATGGTAGAACTAATCTTATATAACATTAAATCTTTTACATTTTTAAATATAGTTTTTTCTTTTTCTTTAGACAAACTTTCAACTTTATTTTCATCAATATTTTTATACATTTTTTTACTTTTTACAAACAAAATTCCATTAGCGATTAAATTTCTAGAAATTTGGATAAGCAAAAATAGTATATAATTTTTAAATACTAGTAGAATAATAATTTTTAGAACAGTTGCGATAATTTCTGATAAAAGATCTGCCTTTGAACAAATATATTCTTTTTGATCTGCAATTATTAATTAGCGTCTGTATGTCAAAAAATATGATGTTGCTGATTGTAATAAAAACAATACATATATAACATAAATACTTTCTTTTATATTTGGAACATCACCAATTAAATCTTTTAAAAATGGTATACATAGTAGTCCAGCTCCCAAAATAAATATTGCTACCAAATTATAACTTTTTCTATAAAGTTTTAAAAGTTTACTTACCTCTTTATGATTCTTATCACTAAGTGGCTTATACATGTTATATATAATTGCATTTCCCAATCCTAACTCAGCAAAAGATAATATTGTTAATATGTTTGTGAACAATCCATTTAAACCTAAGTATTCTTCGCTTAAGACTTTAATAAAAATTGTTCGACATATAAATTGAAGAATCAGAACTCCAAATTTACTTATTAATGCAAAAAAAGAATTTCTTATAACATTTTCTGTTCTAGATTTTTCATTATTATTTATTTTTTTCAAAGCTATCACTTCCATTATTATTTTATTTTATATTTATCTTCTAACTCAAACTGTATCTCTTCACCATCTTCAAATTTTATTAAGTAAGGATGGTGATTTACTCTTTTATCTTTTGGTGGTAATTTCATATAATCACCATACATTTTTTCTAAATAATAATCATATCCTGCAATTCCCATAAACTTTCGACCTTCAAATTCTATATCTTTATATGGAAATAATTTTGACTTTTCAAATGTTTCTTTTGAGAGAGAATAAACAGTCGAAAAAGAACTTAAATATTGAACTTTGTCTTCATCATAAATAGAAATTATTTTTTCTAATAAATAACTCATAAATTTAACTGGTATAGGAGTCAATAATATTCTATATATTTTTTTTCTAATTTTTGATTTATTATAATGATTAGAATTATTCTTTATAGTAATTGCTGTTCTTAAAAACATACAAAGCCTATTTTGTATTCTCATTATTATAGACATTGGTTTAGGTTGTCCATCTAATGGGAAAACGTCTACCCATATACCACTATTTTCATCATAGGTGTTATAATCTCTTGATTCAACATATAATGTACCTTTTTTTTTGATTTTTGTAAATGAAAAACAACATTTCTTATTAGTTTTGTAGTTATCAATTATATATTTACCATTTAAATCTTTCAAACATGCTTCAATAAATTTATTATAATTTTTTCTTGTCATAGTAACATCTATATCATCATCCCAAGGAATAAACCCTTTATGTCTAACAGCTCCAAGTAATGTTCCACCATTTAGAAAATAATCAATATTGTTTTTTTTACAAATTCTATCCACTTCTTCTAATATCTCTAATTCAACTAATTGCAATTTTCTTACATACTTATCCATAAAGCACCTCAACTATCTATTTATGTAATATTATTAAAATATCTATCTAAATCATTTTTTGTAGTATAATTAACCATTATAAATCTTGGTAATTCATATTTATTAGATCCAACATGAACTAAATTATCTGAATATGTACTCTCTCCTGCAAAAGCCATTGTAAATCCTGCTTCTTTAAGCACTTCAATTGAATAATCATTATATTCATAAAAAGGATATGCTATAACATTTGAACCACCTAGCTTATCTTGGCTTTTTTGTAAATCACTTAATATTTTATTTTTATCAAGGCATTGAATTCCTCCTCCCTGTCCAGTTGGACAATCACCTTGATTATGCATATTATCTGTATGTGAATGTAATTCTATATATTCATTTGTATAATAATTATTAGGATCAAACCATGAAGTAACTAAAAATATTGTAGCATAATATTTATATTCTTTTAATAAATCAACTGCTATTTTTGTTCTAGCACCATCATCTATCGTTATATATACACTTTTTGGTAATTGAATTTTTCCATCGATATACCATTCTAATTCTTTTGACATAATTGGAAAAATATTATTATTTTTTAAATATTCTAACTCGCTAGTAAATTGAGATTTACTAATACAAATATCTTCATTACAACCATCATTATTAGCTATACTATCATCATAGAAAAAGTGGTAATTCAATACTCCTACTCCACTAGCGTTAGTTTTATTAGTATTATTATTGGTTTTTGTTTCTTTAACATCATTTTTATTTACATATACTAACCTATTATTAAATTCTACACCATATCTATCATTATCTTTAATAATAATAGGCAAATCATAAGAATTATTTATGGTATATAGTAAATTTCCAGCTTCATTATAAAAATTAGTCTTATTATTAGTAACTATATTTTCATTAAAGACAATATAATTCTTGTATCTATTATCTATTTCATCTATTGTATTTTCTTTATTAATATTTTCAGCTTTAACGTAATATTGATTATCAAAGCCGTTAATTTTCAAATAATTTTTATCTAATTCAGAAAATTCTAATTTTATTCCTTTTTCAATGCTACCAATGTTGTCAAATTTATTATTATTCTTTATATATATATTGGTTTTATTGTTAGTACTCCCATATTTTATATAAGTGTATTTTTTGGTATTAATAACCTTATTTTCTTGTTTATTACTACTGCTATTTAATAATTTAGACACCCCAAATACAATACCTAGTACTATAATTAATAATACAGCAATGAAGAATATTACTTTCTTAATATTTATTTTTCTCTTTACTTTTCTTTTTCTTGAAACCATTTCATCACCTATCGTTATAATATATTTTTTAAAATAGTAATTGTATGAGTTAGCCCTTCTTCCATATCATACTTTGGTAAGAAGCCTATTTGTTTTATTTTTTCATTATTTAGTACAGCTTTTGTAGCTTTAGAATATCCAGCTTGTTCTACTTCGTCTGGCAATTCAAAAATAACTTTTTTATTAACATTATCAGCAATTATCTTTGCCAAATCTTTTAACATGATATTACATTTTTCTGAAGATATATTATATGCTTCTCCATTTTTTCCATTAAATAAACATATTAGAAAACCAATAACAGCATCTGCAACATATATATATGAATATAATTGAGTTCCTTTACTTTTTAAAACTATATCTTCATTATTTATACCATTTTTTATAAATTGAGATAATGCCTTTGTATCTGATAGTAACATAGTTGGACCAAATACTCTTGAAAATCTTGGTATTACAATATCTAAATTTTTTTGTTTTATAAATGCTTGACACAATGCTTCTCCTGCTCTTTTACTTTCTGGATATCCAGCTCTTAAACTATTACAATCTATATAACCACAATAGTCTTCAGAAAATTTTTCACAATCTCCTTTATTTTCACCATAGATTTCTACAGAAGATGCAAAAACAAAACGTTTAATGTTATGGTCAACAGAAAAATTTAACAAATTATAAGTAGCCATTATATTAGTTGTAATAGTACCTATAGGATCAGTGGCATAAGCTACAGGATGAGTATTACTAGCAGCATGAAATACATAATCAATTTTCTTAATATCTAAATCTATTTTGTCATTTATATCTAAAATTACTATTTCAAAGTATTCACTATCTATATATTTAGAAAAACGCTTATTTATTTTTTCTTTATTTCTACTAATTGCATATATTTTACATTTTAAATTATTATTTTTATTTTTATACATGATAACATCTATTAAAAAACTTGCTATCATTCCTGTAGCACCCGTTATTAAAATAGAAGTATTATTCAATTTTTCCCATTTTAATTTTGTTGTTGATACTCTTTCTATATCTTTTATATATAATTTATCATCGATTAAATTTTTCATTATGATCTCCTTTTTTATTTTAGCCAATTATCTTTATCTGTATTTAGATATGCTTTAAATAATTCGATATCATCTTTAGTAGTCAATTTAATATTTTTATCAGAACCAGCTGCAAAATATAATCTTTCTCCTAATTCTACCATCATAGTATTAGTATAAGATGAGCCATATATCCCAATTTCTTTTTCAAATGCTGTATGATATGCTTCATCTAATTTCCCAAATTTGTATGCTTGGGGTGTAGATACTCTTCTTAATGTTTCACGAGGTATATATTTTGTTGTAGATATTTCATCATCTACTAAAAATATTTGTTCATTATATGGCATAGAAGTTACAGCATTACCATATTTTTGACATTTTATTATAACATCAGACAAAACTATATCGTCTACTAGTGGTCTGATTCCATCATGAATAATTATTATATCATCTTTATCACACTTTCCTTCTAAGTTATATACACCATTTCTAATAGACTCTTGTCCAGTACTTCCACCTGATACTATCCATTTTAATTTTGTTATATTAAATTGTTTAGCATACGCTTTTAAAATATCGTGCCACCCATCTAAGCATACTACTTCTATAGCATCTATTTCTGGATGCCTTTGAAAACTTTCTAAAGTATAAATTAGAACAGGTTTGTCATAAACATTAATAAATTGTTTGGGGATATCTTGTCCCATTCTAGAACCTTTACCTCCAGCAATTATTATAGCTATTTTTTTCATTATAATTCTCCTTCTTTTATAATTAATATTTATTAAACTATTAATTATCTCTTTTATTTTTAAACACAAATATTTTACTAAATATATAATTACTAACTATGACAATTATTTGAGAGATTAATTTTAAAATTTTATCATTTCCTTTAAGAACTGTAACTCCTATATACATAATTAACATGTCCATAATTAAAGTAATAATTCTAGCTCCTACAAAACTACTTAATTCTTTTTTTACATTATTATTTTTACTTTCAAAAACATATTTTCTATTAGTAATGTATGCAAAAGCCACTCCAGCAACCCAAGATATAATATTAGCAAGTTGTAATTCTAAAGAACGATTTGGATCTATTATTGTAAATGTTAAGATATAATATACAAGTAAGCTTACTACTGTTGTAAGGAATCCAAAAATTAGATAGTTAATAATTTCCTTATTTTTTATATATAATTCTTTAATTTTTCTTATCATCTATATTACTCTCTTTTACTATATATATTGGTCTATTTTTAGTTTCTAAATAAGTATTTGCTAAATATTGTCCCATAATTCCTAAACAAAATAATTGAATTCCACTTACCATAAAAATAATACATACTAAACTAGGCCATCCACTAACAGGGTCTCCAAAAACTAATGTTCTAATAATTATTACTAAAATCATTATAAATGATAGAAAACAAAATATAAATCCAACAACCGCTGATATTACCAAAGGTGCTGTTGAAAATGCTGTTATTCCATCAATAGCATAGATAAATAATTTCCAAAAGTTCCATTTTGTTTCACCAGCTACTCTTTCTATATTTTCATATTCTAACCATTTTGTTTTAAAACCAACAAAACTAAATAGTCCTTTAGAAAATCTTTTATATTCTTTTAGTGATAATATGGCATCAACCATTTGTCTGGTCATTAATCTATAGTCTCTGGCACCATCAACTAATTCTACATTACTCATCTTATTAATTAACTTATAAAACATTCTAGCAAAGAAACTTCTAATTTGTGGTTCTCCACGTCTTGTAACTCTTCTAGTACCTACACAATCAAATCCTTCTTCAGTAATTAATTTATACATTTTTTCTAATAAACTTGGTGGATCTTGTAAATCAGCATCCATTAGTGTTATATAGTCACCTCTACTAGATACTAATCCAGCATACATAGCTGCCTCTTTACCAAAATTTCTAGAAAAAGATAAATATTTAACTCTTTTATCTTTTTTATTTAAGTCTTTAATAACATTTAAGGTATTATCACGACTACCATCATTAATAAAAATGAACTCAAAATCTATATATTTCATTTCTTTTGATACTTTACATATTTCTTTATAAAATATAGGTATAGTTTCTTCTTCGTTGTAACAAGAAACTATAACTGATAATAATTTTCTCATAATTATAACCTCTCTAACATCTTAAGTATAACATAAAAACAAACTAAAAAAAAGAAATATCAATCATTTTTCTTAATCAATATATCTTTAGTAAATATTATTATATAACAACAAACGCCTAATATAGATAGTATTATTCCTTCCTTAACATAGAGTGTTTTATATCTTAATTCAATTTTATGATTACCCTTTTCAATATTCGTTGCTAAAAAATATTTATTTTTAAATGTATCAACTTCTTTACCATCTACTTTAATATTCCATCCTTTATTATATAATGTTGAAAAACTAATTACTCCATCTTTTTCTAAAGAAATAGTTCCTTCTACATAACTATCCCCATAATTAGAAATTTTAAAATTAGTTTTATTTAACTCTTTAATATCATTAGAATATTCATCCATAGAAACTGAATATAATTCTATACTATCAAAATTATATATTCCTAGTTTTGATAATTCTATTTCTAAATCGTCACTATAGTCTTTATAATATCCTAAGTTAATTAATATATCATTATTTCCACTATAATAAGTATAATTATCACCAAATATTTGTTCACTATTTTCATTAGTTGTAGTCCTTGCTGTTATAATAAATCCTTCATCTTCTACATGCCATTTATTTAAAGCTAAATATCTGTTTTTATCTACTTCTCTTATATATTGACTTTCTGCAATTTGTTTGATAGATGGTTCTTTATAATTAATATTGTTAATCCTTAGATATAATTCTCCATTTACTTTATCCATAAGATGTAATTTAATTTTATTACCAGTTTCATTTGTTAAAACTATATTATTATCTAATTTTATATTTGTTTCATATCTAATTTTGTTTATGCTACTAAGATTTATATCGGAGTTATTGCAATCATCAGTTATATAATATTTTAATAATGCATCCTCTTTTTCTAACGAACTAAGTTTATCATAAGTTTTTGTATTAATACATCTGGTATATATTTTAGCGAAACTAGTAGGATATTTATTTCTATATATGTATGTATTGTCATATTTTTTTATCATTTCATATTCATAATTATTTGTTTTTTCAATGTTAGATATAAAATATTTAACTCCTAATAACGATGTTATTTTAGTCCTATTATCAAATTCTTTTATCTCAAAATTTGTTGAACCCTGACTGTTATTTAAATCATTAGATAGCTCTTTATATAAATTAGAATTAATTGAATAGAAATAATTTATTGAGTTATAATTTTTCATTAAACCTAAATTCCATAAATCATCACTTGATTTAGCTATATTATAGAATCCTTTATCTTCTTTTTTTATATAATTAAGAGCTTTATAAAAATTAGGTATATCTCCATTAACTGTGTTGTAAGTATATTCTAAATTATAAAACTCTATGAATTCTGACACATAATTATTATAATTAACATTATATAAGAAATATGAGTTTAATATAATGCTTAATATACTAACAATATTAACAACTTCTAATACGTAAGATTTGGATTTAAATACAAATTTATCCTTGTATAAATATATTAGAATTATTAAAAATAATATAATTAATGCTGCTAATAAAGAAGTATTTATACCAGTTTCAAATACTACTAATAAACTTAAATAAATAACTAGCATAATTAAATATTTTTTTATATCTACTACTATTTTATTATCTAAAACTAATACAGTGGCAAAAGATATAACAAACATTAACATATATACATATCTATTACTTGGAAATGATAATCCAGATATAATATAAGAACAACTTGAAAAGACTAATGGTAAACATAAAACAACCATTAGAATAAACAATTCTAAATTCTTTTTATAGTTTCTGATAAATATAGGAATTGTAAATAGCGCTATAGCAGAACAACTAATAAATGACCAATTATTACCTGTCCAACTAGTTGTAATACTAGATAATAGAGTTCTATAATAGTTAATTGTATAGGAAATATCTGCTGTAATGTTAGTTCTACTTGAATTAAAGAATTGATATATAGCAGGTAATAAAATAAAACTACACATCATAATACCTATAATAGCATATATTAAAGCCATTATAAGGATTTTTATATTTTTCTTATATTGTCCTTTATACTTTTTTAACCAAAGGATAATACCATATATTGCAATTACTAAAGCATTCATATACCCAAAATAAAAACTGCTAAAAAACATTAAAAATACTGAAAATATATATAACACTTTTTTATTTTCATTTATATATCTTTCAATACCTATCATACTTATTGGAAATATTATCATAGCATTAATAAAATAAGGATGTCTTACAGCGGAAAACATTCCAAAACTACAAAAAGTATACATTAATGCTCCAATAATTGCAGATGTATTAACTTTATTTCTGTGTTTACAATAATATAAAAAAGAAATGCCAGCAAAATATAATCTAAGAGGTACTAAAACAGAATATAGATATGCTAAATATTTACTTGGCACAAAAATACTGATATAAGAAAATAAGTCTCCTATTACGTAATAAGCTAAATTAGTAAACATATCTAATCCAAAGCCAATATTCCACGTAAGTGTATTAAACTCTTGATATTTAATTAAATTATTAAGTATATCTTTGAAATAATTTAAAGTAATAAAATGTTGATTTAATCCATCATAATTTGTCCAAATAAAACTCATGTGGTTTTTAATAAAAATATAACATATAAATAATGCAATAATCCCGAAACATAAACTATATTTTAACAAAATTTTAAAAAAATGATTTTTTTTCAATTTATTAATCATCAATAGCGCCTCCTGAAATAATTTTACTTTTTTTTCTTATTACTTCTTTCAAATAATATATCAGTCTTTAAAATAAGTATAAGTACTATTATGAATAAAACTGTATATATAAATATACCGATTTTGCTATCTCCTAAGACATAAACAATTGATGCTATTGCAAATAGTATATCAATAAAATAAATAGTTAATACTGTTCTTCTTTGAGAAAAATGTTGCTTTAGGAATTGATGATGTAAGTGATTTTTATCTGGCATAGATATTGGTTTATGATTAATGAATCTTCTAAGAATTGCTAATGATGTATCTAATATTGGAATTGCAAGTAAAAATATTGGTACTATGAATGATGTAAATGTTACATTTTTATAACCTAAAAGTGCTATTACAGCAATCATATATCCTAAAAACATACTTCCAGAATCTCCCATAAAAATACTAGCTGGATTAAAATTATGGTATAAAAATCCTAATGTACTACCTAACATGATGAATGTTAAAATAGCATCTAGTCCACTAGAATTCATAAATACAATAGATATAATTCCTATTGTTAAAAAATATATGCTAGCAATTCCTCCAGCAAGGCCATCTAAGCCGTCTATTAAATTCATGCAATTAATAACTCCTAAAATAAAGAAAATAGTAACTACATAACTAAAAATACCAAAATTCAAATATACTCCAAAAAAACTAAGATCTCTAAGTACTATACCACCAAAAATAGGAATTATGGCAGCAGATACTAATTGTCCAATAAATTTATACTTTGCTGGTACTGGTTTTATATCATCTATAATTCCAGTAATAATAATTATTATACTTCCTATTAATATAGCATTCATTTGAACTGATTCATATCCAAAAATCATAAATCCAAGTAAAAATCCCGCATAAATTCCTAAACCACCTAATCTAGCAATTGGTTTTTTATGTACTTTTCTTGCGTTTGGAATATCTAATGCCCCTACATGAATAGCAATTTGCTTAACTACAGGAATAAAAAATAATACAAATAGCATAACAATTATTACTATCATAAATACTTTACTTAACTCCATAATACACCTCTCTTGTTAGCATACCACATTTACATAAATTTATCAATTTTTTAACCAACTGTTTCTATATGCTTGTCAAATATTGTCTAAAATGATATAATTTTTAATGTAAAAAATAAGGAAGTTGGTGTAGTTTTGAAAAAGAAAAAAATAAAAACTGTTATAAATAAACAAAAAATATTTATATTTATTAGTTTTATATTTTTATTAGTCTGTGTACTTTGGTATGGAGGACGAGCTATATATTTTTATTTAGATTCTAGAAAAACTATAGAAAACGAAGATGAATTACTTGCTCAGGTGATAATTGATAAAAACTATGGAACAGATAATTTTAAAAAGATAAATGGAGATAGTTATTTTTATAATGATGCTAAAAGTAATTATCTAACCTATTCAAATATATTATGGAGGATAATAAAAGTAACTAAAGATAATGAAATAGTTTTAATAAGTGAAAATCCTCTTACTGTTTTAGCATATGGGGATGATAAAAATTTAAAAAGTTCTTATATAACAAAATGGTTAAATGATAAAAATACTGATGATTCTGGTATATTAGAGAAAAATTTAAATAATGTAGATAATTATTTGATGAAAACTGAAACTTGTACAGATAATGTAAAAAATGTAGAAAATATTTCTTGTAAGAAGACTAATAATGATAACTATTTATCTTTGTTATCAGTTATGGATTATATAAATACAGGAACAGATGAGAGTTTTATTAATAATGGAAATTATACATATTTAGCTAATACTAATAATAAAAATAAAGTTTGGTATATAAATGAAGATGGTAAATTAAATACAACTGATGGAACCGATATCTATGGAGTTAAAGCTGTTATTACTATCAAGCCTACTGTTTCTTTAGTAAGTGGAGATGGAACTGAAGGTTCTCCATATAAAATTGAGGATAAAAATTCATATTTTGCATCTTATGTAAAACTTGGGGAAGATATTTATAGAGTATATGATGCTAAAGATAATGTTTTAAAACTATCTCTAAATAATTATTTAACAGTAGATAATGAACCATTAGAGTATATATATTCTAATGATGACTATTATCATAACGATACTATATATGGTTCACTTGCTTATTATTTGAATAATAGATATCTTAGTAGTTTAAGCTATCAAGATTCTGTTTTAAGTAATAAATATCCTAATATTATATATGGTGATGATAGTAAATTTGATTATGCTAATATTAATGTTAATACTATTGATACTAAGGTTTATATGTTGGGTATTGGGGACGTTATGTTAAATGATTTGGATAATTACTTCTTAGCTACAGGGACTAATGATACAGATGCTTCTGTATATCTAAAATTAAAAACTGGAACTGTTGATATGATTGATGTTACAAGTGATGCTAATGTAGTTCCATGTATTAGTATAGATAAAAGTATTTTAAAGCAAGGATCAGGTACTTTAGATGATCCATATAGAATGGAGTAAATGATGAGAAAGAAAAATAAGCATAAAAAGAAAAAAATTTTAAAAAGAACTATTCTCTTTATTGTTTTAGATGTATTAGCTCTACTTGGTTTTTTTATAATGTATGGTCCTTTTGATTATTTTAGAAATTTATATGTCTCTACTGCTATGAATACTATGGATCATCAATGGTTAGCTAGAATATTTTTTAGTGATGAGACTATCGAAAAAATAATGAGTAGTAATTACTTTATTACAATTAATGAAGATGCTAATACTGATGATATAGTAATTGATACTAGTGAAAAGAAAAAATATAAAGATAAATATGAAAAAGAATTATTGACTAGAGAGCCTGGAAATGATTTGTATAAAGTACTTAGTCTTAAAGTTGGTGGTTCTGATGCTAAATTAGTAGCAATCTATAAACCTGAAAAAGTCAGATTAATTTCTACTGAACAGTTTAATGTTGGTACTTATGGTGAGAGAATTATTACTATGTGTGAAAGATATGGTGGTGTTGTATGTATTAATGGTGGTGGTTTTGTTGATAATGGCTTAGGCTCTGATATTCCTCTTGGTTATGTAATTCAAGATGGTAAAATAACTTGGTCAGATAATACTAGAGCTAATATTATTGGTATGACTAAGGATGGAAAATTAAAATTATTAACTAATACAACTGGTGAAGAAGCTATAAAAAAAGGTGTTGTTGATGGATTAACCTTCTCTCCTTTCCTAATTGTTAATGGTAAAGAGCTAGAAATAGTAGGAGATCCTTGGGGAAGTTCTCCTAGAATGGCTATTGCTCAAAGAAAAGATGGAGTTATGATGTTTTTATCTATAGATGGTGAGAATTATATTAACGGAGCTACATTGCAAGATACAATTGATGTATTAAAAAGATATGGTGCTTATAATGCCGCTAATCTAGATGGTGGTACTTCTTCTTCTATGGTTGTTGAAGGAGAACTTATTAATAATCCACCTGCTGCTGCTAAAAAAACTAATGGTAGATATGTTGTAACTGGATGGGGATTGATTCCCTAAAAAAGTATTAACTATTTAGTTAATATTTTTTTAAAAATAAATATTTATGATATAATTGAGAATAAGAGAAAAAAAAAAAAAAAAAGATTTATTTTATACTATTATTAGTACTTAGTT
>CALVPO010000021.1 GCA_944351345.1 uncultured Bacilli bacterium
ATATTTTTTCATGTTTAGAAAAATCAATTTTTCTAAACTCTCCTGCAAATTCATAAACATCTTGAAATAGATATTTATGAATATATTTCAAATAATCTACTGATAATTCAAAATTATTCTTATCTAACAATTCAACAATTCTCATAGATACAAAGTCACATTCTAATTCATTATGATTAATACTATCTTGTTTTTCTTTTTCTATATAGTATTCTCTAAGACTTTGTCCTACTTCTTTAATTGTTAATTCACCTAATATATTTTTTTTAATAATCTCCTCTAGATATTTAGATGGTTTTAAATTATCTACTTCTTGTAACCCAATAGCCATATCCCATTGTAATTGTTTCATATAACCTTTAGGCCTATATTCTTCTTGATAAGAATTCATACTAGAATCAAACTCTTTTTCACTCATACCATCACACCTAACATTTCTACCTTATTGTATCATATTATTTATGTTTTCTAAAGTATTTTAAAATAATCCAAATAAAAAAAGCTTTATTTATCATACTAAAGGTATAATAACATAAAGCTTTTTAATAACTACTAAGATATAATTTCAAAGACAGTCCCTTCTCTAGTATCTTTAATAATAACTCCCTTACTCTTTAACTCATCTCTAACACTATCAGCCTTATCATATTCCTTATTTTTCTTATATTCATCTCTCTTCTTAATCATATCATCAATATATTTCTTAAATTTATTATCAATCTCAATCTTATCTTTCTTTAATAAATCTAAACTAAGAACCTTATCAAAAGACTCTATTAATCTAATCTTCGTTTTTCCACTAATATCCTTATCTTTAATAACATCATATAAAATAGTCATACAAGTAGAAGTATTAAGATCATTAGATAAAGCATCTCTAAATTTATTATTATATATATCAAATTTATCTTTTTGATACTCATCATCATCTTTTATAGATTGAACTCTAGTCTTTAACTTTTTATATTCATTAGAAGCCCCATCTAAAATATCATAGCTAAAAGTTAAAGCATTATGATAATAACTATTTAAACACAAATATCTATAACACAAAGGATCATACCCTTTCTCTTCAAGTAAAGATACAGTCAAAAACTCTCCCTTACTCTTACTCATTTTCCCACTTTTATCATTTAAAAATCCCATATGTACCCAATAATTACACCATTTATGTCCTAAATAACATTCACTTTGAGCAATCTCATTAGTATGATGTGGAAAAATAGCATCCTCAGCCCCACAATGGATATCTAAATATTCTCCTAAATATTTAATACTTATACCAGAACACTCTATATGCCACCCAGGATAGCCACGTCCCCAAGGACTATCCCATTGTAACTCTTGATTATTAAATTTAGAATTAGTAAACCAAAGCCCAAAATCAAATGGATTCTTCTTAGCATGATCTTCTTTTATATCTTCTCTTACTGCAACCATTAAATCATCAGCACATCTTCCTGATAATTTATAATAATCTTTATATTTTGTTGTATCAAAATATACATTACCACAGCTAATATAAGCATACCCACAATCAAGTAATTTAGAAATAATTTTAATATAGTAATCAATATTATCAGTAGCAGGACTAACTATATCAGGCCACCTTATATTAAGCTTATCACAATCACTCCTAAAAGCATCAGTATAATATTTAGCAATAGAAATAGAACTCTTATGTTCTCTTTTAGCAGCAACCATCATCTTATCCTCACCACTATCACCATCACCAACTAAATGTCCAACATCAGTAATATTCATAACTCTATTAACTTTATATCCTAAATATTTAAGCGCTTTCTCTAAAATATCTTCAGTTATATATGTCCTTAAATTACCAATATGAGCAAAATGATATACAGTAGGCCCACAAGTATACATATTAATAACTCCTTCATTTCTAGGAACAATCTCTTCTACCCTTTTATTAAGCGTATTATATAACTTCATAATATCTCCTCCTAAACACTTAAATTATATTCCGTTCAATTAAAATAATTATATATTATATACAAAGAAAAATCAAACTTTATCCCACATTTTATCATAAGTTTTCTAACCAAAATCATTGCTATCATAACAATTTTATTATATAATATATACCAAAGTAGAAAGGTCTGATATATATGAAAAGTAAAAAATCAAAATCATCTTTATTTAACATAAATGCTAATATAATAGTGTTAATATCTTATTTAGGCGGTCTAATCTTAATGTGGATACCTACCCTATGTTATGTAGCCTGGATAGTTCCTCTCTTAATATACATAACAGAATCTAAAAATAAATATATAAAAGATCAATCATCCCAAAGCCTATTTATATATCTATTAACATCTCTATTATCTATAATAGTCTATATTTTCTTACGTCTCTTCTCTAGCCCAATAGATTTTGCTCAAATCTATAACATACTAGCAAGTGGCTCATTAATTATAATAATATTAACATCTATGTTAGTAAGTATAATAAAAATACTAGCCTCTTTCTTTATTGGTATAGCCGCTATAAAATCATGGAACTACGAAAACTATGAAATACTATATTTAAAACCCTATCTAAAAATATTTAGAAAATATCTAATTAAATTAGAAGAAAGAGGAGATAATAATAAAGATACAGCTAAAGAAACAAAAGAAAAATCTTCCTCTAAAAAGAAAGAAAAAGTAAGAGGAAGAAAATTAAAAAAATAATATTTACTTTATATAAGAGCCAGATTAAGTTAAATAAATTATATTAAACCTAAAAATGAGCATAACTACTAATTTAGAATGCTCATTTTTATTAATAATTAATGCTTTAATATATTATAAACCTCATCTACATCTATAATATCATCATACTTATATCTAGGAATAACATGCAAATGAAAATGCTTAACTTCCTGACAAATACCATTATTTTGTTCCAAAGTAATACCGTTACAATGTAATTTATCTTCTAACATATCACCAATTTTTTTAGCAACCGAAAAAATATGTATTAAAGTCTCATTATCTATATCATATAAATCTTTATAATGTTTCTTAGGAATAATCAATGAATGACCATTACCCCTAGGATTAACATCTAATATAACTAATACTTTATCATCTTCATATATAGTCTTACTAGGAATTTCCCCATTAATAATCTTACAAAAAATATCCATAACAACCTCACTTTCATAAATATTAGTATAAAATAAAACAACCAAAAAATCAATCAGAACGATTGACTTTACGTGAACACTTTGCGAATATTCATTTATATTATGTCAAGAATCTAAAAATATTATTCACAAACAAATGAAAATATAGTATAATTAATCTACGTTAATAAGGAAGTAGTGATATAATAATGAAAAAAATACTAATAATATCCTCTTTTATTTTAGTATTATTTTTAACGTCTATAATAGGGTATAAAGTAGTAAGTGCTAATACTAAAATAAATGAAGTAGAAGATATTATTACATATCAAGATAAATTAGAAGATTATTTAACATATTATAATTATACTTTTGATAATCCCAATATTATCATAGACCCTTATGGCATATCCCCATTAACTGCTATGATATTATTTGAAACAGAAACTGAAGAAGAAGTTTACATAAAAATAACTGGCAAAGATAAAAATTCTACCTATGAGAATACATTTGAAAAATCAAAAGTACATTATATACCAATATTTGGCTTATATCCAGATTATAATAATGAAGTAATTATAACATGTGGCAATAATACAAAAAAAATTAATATAAAAACAGATAAATTACCAGAAGACCTAATCCCTATTCAAGAAGAAAATAACACCAATAGTCTATATTTTATTACAACTGATAATTATACTTATGCCATAGACAATAACAACGAAGTAAGATGGTATTTAACTAAAAAATATAATAAAAAAATATCTAGATTAGAAAATGGCCACTTATTATTAAGTAATGACACCATGATAGATAATCAAAATAGTTCGGGATTAGTAGAAATAGATCTTTTAGGCAAAGTTTATAACGAATATGATTTAGGAGTAAGTTATAATGGTAGTTATGCAGAAACAGACAAAACACTATTAATATTATCTAAAAAACTTTTAGAAATAGATAAACAAACAGGAGAAATTATAAGAGAAATAAATTTAGACTCTGATTACAAAACACTATCATATGACAATAAAACAAATAAAATAATACTAAAAAAAGAAGGTAAAACATTATTAATAGATTATAAGTCAGAGGACACTATAGAACAAAAAAACTATAAAATTGAGCAAGAAAGCAAAATTTTGTTGCAATTATATAACTTTATGAGTTATAATATAGCAACCAGCACCAAATTTACTAATAACAAGGAAACCTCAGAATCAAAAAAACATATATTTTTATTAAAAAAACATATATTTTTATTAAATTATAAAAAAATAGATAATAACTATAAAAAACATAATATAGCTATAAAAAAAGAAGAAGATAGATTAGTGATAAATGGTGCATTTAAAAAAGATGAAAAGGCTTATTTAATATTAGATAAATTTCTTGGTAAAAAAGTATATGACTTAGAAAATGGCTATAATTATATAAATAGTACAGGTTTATCAGGAGATTATTCTATATACATAAAAATAGACGACAAACTATATAAAACAAATAACTATGTAACATTTTAAGAAGGAGAACGATAAAGATGAATGAAACAAAAAAAGAATTAACTCTAGTAATAATGGCAGCAGGAATGGGTAGTAGATTTGGTGGCTTAAAACAAATAGAACCAATGGGTCCAAATAATGAATTTTTAATTGATTATTCAATATATGATGCTATTAAAGCTGGATTCACTAAAGTAGTATTTATCATAAAAAAAGAAAATGAACAAGTATTCAAAGAAACAATAGGAAAAAGAGTAGAGGGACATATTCCTGTATCATATGTTTTTCAAGAAATGTCTAATATCCCAGTAAAAAAAGATTTATCTAATAGAGAAAAACCATTAGGAACTGCTCATGCAATCTATTGTTGCAAAGATGAAGTAAAATCTTCATTCGCCATAATAAATGCCGATGATTTTTATGGTTACGATGCTTACAAAAAAATGGCAGATTTTCTTAAAAATAACGAAAAAGAAGAATATTGCTTAATGGGATATAGACTAAAAAATACTCTAACAGAAAATGGTAGTGTAAAAAGAGGCGTATGCCAAAGCCAAGATGATTATCTAACAGCAATAATAGAATCAACAATAGAAAAAAAAGAAGGTAAGCTAATTGCCAGTCCATTAAGTGGAGAAGAGCCATTTGAAGTATCACCAGACAGATTAGTATCACTAAACATGTTTGGATTCACCAAAGAAATTTTCCCATATTTAGAAGAAAAAATAACAGAATTTCTAACAGATCCTAATACTAATTTAGAAAAAGATGAAATTCTAGTACCATGTGTTGTAGAAGATAGTCTAAAAGAAGGAAAAAGTAAAGTTAGAGTAATTGAAACATCATCAACATGGTATGGTGTAACATATAGAGAAGATAAAGAATATGTAATGAAAGGCATAAAATCTTTAATTGACGAAAATGTTTATCCAAATAATTTATGGTAATTATAAATAGTATCCCTAAAAAGATACTATTTTTCTAATAATAAAAGGTAGGTGAATAAAAGTTAAAATATGGCATATCTAAAAAAAATTATCTTATCATTAAAAGAATTAATTATATTAAATATCTTACAATATCTATTAATAATAATATCAGCCCTAATATATTACATAACAGGACATAACAATGTTAACACCTTTATTAACGTATATTGTAGCCTCATCTCAATCCCATTCTATATAATAGCAACAATATATCTATATCAAAAAAATAAAATACCAGAACAACCACTTAATAAAGAAAATTATTACTCACTAATATCTCTAGGAATATCTCTATCATGCCTATTAAATATGATAATCTTTATATTTACAACCCCAACAATAACTACTAATACAAATATCATCTTACTATTTATTACATCAGGAATAATAGGCCCTATCTATGAAGAAATAATATTTAGATACATTATATTCAATAAATTAAAAAAATTTAATAGCCCTCTTACTTCTATATTAATAACATCTATAATATTTGCCCTAATCCATATAAATCCTACAAAAATATTATTTGCTCTCATATTAGGATTAACTCTAAATATTATCTACAACAAATATAAAAATATCTTAGCACCTATATTAATACATTCATCAGCCAATATCATAGCTCTATTTTTAACTGAATACAATCACCATATATTAATACTATCTATATTTTGCTTATTATTAAGCTTAGAAATAATATTTAACCAAAATAATAAAGTTATAAAGTCTTGAGTTTTGGTTAAAATAAAAATAAAATTATTGACAAACCAAAACATCTATACTATAATTTAAATCACAAAAGCAAGGAAAAAGAGAAGTAATAGTACCTCTTTTATCAAGCGAGTTAGATATGGTGGAAGCTAACATAAAATGTACTATGAATAACACTTTGGAGCTATTTAAATGAACTAATAGTAGTTTAAATCGGTATTAGTCCGTTATCACACTAATCAAGTGATCATAATTATTTATGGTAATTTGGGTGGTACCGCGGATTTAAGTAGTGATTCGTCCCAATTAGAGGGATTAATTACTACTTTTTTTAATGTCTAAAGGAGGAAAAAATATGAGTAAATTTACAAAAGAAATGGTTAATGATTATGCTGACAAATTATTAATAGGACTAACAGAAGAAGAAAATCAAATGGTTTTAGATGAATTTGAAATAATAGATAAAAATATTGACTTGATAAATAAAATACCTGGAATAGAAAAAGTAGAACCAATGACACATTGCCTAGATGACTTTGAATGTGAATTAAGAGAAGATATAGAAGAAGAATCTATACCAGTAGAAGAATTATTACAAAATTGTGATGATAGAACAGATAGAGAAGTATCAGTACCAAAGGTGGTGGAATAAATGAAATATATGAATAAAAGTATAGAAGAATTACACGAATTATTAAAGAATAAAGAAGTAACAAGTCAAGAATTAATTAAAGAATCTCTTGAGCTATCTCATAAAGTACAAGAAGAATATAATGCTTTTGTAACAATATTAGATGATGCTAAAGGAGTAGAAGTAACAGACAACTTATTATCAGGAATCCCTTATGGAATAAAAGATAATTATAGTACTAAAGGAATATTATCAACAGGTTCTTCTAATACCTTAAAAGACTATGTTCCATTTTTCACAGCAACTGCTATCGAAAATTTAACCAAAAGTGGAGCCGTGCCAGTAAATAAAACTGTCTTAGATGAATTTGGAATGGGAGGAACAGGAACAACTGGTCACACTGGAATAGTAAAAAATCCATGGGATAAAACTAGAATGTGTGCTGGATCATCAGCCGGTTCAGCGGCATCTGTAGCAGCCGGAGTATATCCTTATGCAACAGGTTCTGACACTGGAGACTCTATTCGTAAACCAGCAGCCTACTGCGGTATCGTAGGATATAAACCAACTTATGGAATGATTTCTAGATATGGACTATTCCCATTTGCCTCATCTCTAGACCACTGTGGTGTCTTAACTAGAAATGTAACAGATGCTGCTATTGTCGTAGATAATATGAAAGGAATAGACGAAAATGATATGACTACTTGGGATTCTAAAAATATTCACTTAAAAGAATCTTTAACCGGAAAAGTAACAGGAAAAAAACTATGTTATATAAAAGAACTATGTGATATAAACATGTATAAGAATCCTACTAAAGAACTAAAAGAACACTTAGAAAACTTTCAGAAATCTCTAGAAATATGTAGAAATTTAGGAATAGAAGTGGAAGAAGTATCTGTAGACAAAACATTACTAAATGCTCTAGCTTCTGTATATGTTGTAATATCTTGTGCTGAAGCAACTTCTAACATGTCTAACCTAACAGGACTAATCTTTGGACCACGAGGAGAAGGGAAGAAGTGGGACGAAATAATGAAAGATTATCGTACTAAAGGATTTTCTCCTCTAATAAAAAGAAGGTTTGTAATAGGTTCATATGTCCTACAAGCCCAAAATAAAGACAGATATTTTCACAACGCCCAAAGAGTTAGAAGATTATTAGTAGATACTTGGAAAAATTTATTTAAAAAATATGATGCTGTAATATTACCAGTAGGTAGTGGCCCAGCTAAACCACTAGACGGTTCTAAAGATATCCTTGATAAAGATACAGTAGCATTAGAAGAACACTTACAAATAGGAAATTTTGGTGGCTTTCCATCTATTACCATTCCAAATGGATTTATAGATGGCTTACCAGTAGCCTTAAATATAACAGGAAACTGTTATGACGACGAAAATGTCTTAAACATAGCCTATGCTATAGAAAGTAAAATGAATTATAAAAATCAAATAGCTAGTGAGGTGAATCATGACTAAATATAAAGCATTAATCGGATTAGAAATGCACTGTGAAATAAGTGAAACAAATACTAAAGCATTCTCAAGTGCCAAAAATGGCTCAAAAACTTCTAATATAGATCTACCAAACTCTCATATAAGACCAGTAGATATGGCTTTTCCAGGAACCTTACCAGTAATAAATAAAGAAGCCGTAAAAAAAGCCTTAATGGCAAGTATAATCTTAAATTGCAAACAACCAGAATATATATATTTCGAAAGAAAAAACTATTATTATCCAGACTTACCAAAAGGATTTCAAATAACTCAAGAAACAAAACCAGCTCCCGTAGGTATATATGGAGAATTAACATATGAATGTAAAGATAAAATAAAAAAAGTCAGAGTAAATAACATTCACTTAGAAGAAGATGCAGCCTCTCAAGATCACTTAGAATCATCATCAGTAATAAATTACAATAGAGCAGGAATTCCTTTATTAGAACTAGTAACAGAACCAGATTTTCATACAGCTGATGAAGCCGTAGCATTCCTAGAAACAATGCGTTCTATCTATCAATATGCAGAAATATCTGAAGCAGATTCTAAAAAAGGCCAAATAAGATGTGACGTAAACGTCTCAATTATGGATGAAGACTTAGACGAAAGTGACCCAAATAATTGGGGAACAAAAGTAGAAATAAAAAATATAAATTCTTTCGGAGGCGTAAGAGACGCCATAAACTATGAAATAGAAAGACAAATAGAATTAAAAGAAGATGGAACTTATGACCAAATGGAACAACAAACAAGAAGATGGGACGAAGATACCCTATCAACTATCTATATGCGTGGAAAAGTAGATGCCATAGATTATAAATACTTTGTTGAACCAAATATTCCTAAAATAAAACTATCTAAATCATGGCTAGAAGAAATAAAAAAACAAATACCAATACTAGCACCAGAAAGAAAAGAAAAATACATTAAAGATTATGGCCTAACAGAATACGATGCTAAAATTATAGTCAAAGAAAAAGCCATAGCAGACTTCTATGAAGAAACAATAACTAAAGGAGCTAATCCTAAACTAGCATCAAACTGGTTAACAACAAACATCTTAGGTTACTTAAATAAATACGATTTAAACATAAAAGATATATATCTAACCCCTCAAATGTTAGTAGACTTAATAAAAATGATCGAAGATAGAAAAATATCTACAAAACAAAGTAAAGAAATATTAGTAAAGATAATAGAAGATAAAAAAGAACCTAAAACAATAGTAAAAGACCTAGGAATAACTCAAATAACAGATGAAGCAGAATTACTAAAAATAATAACAGAAGTTATAAAAGAAAATCAACATCAAGTAGAGCAATATAAAAACCAACCAAGAGTATTAGACTATTTTATAGGTCAAACTATGAAAAAAACAAGAGGTAAAGCTAATCCAAGCCTAACTTCCAAATTATTAAAACAAGAATTAGATAAACAATAAAGATTATTTATTAAAGGAGAGTCAAAATGATAAAAGATTTACATGAAATATATAACAACCCTGATGATTATGAAAATAAAGAAATAACTATTCAAGGATGGATAAGAAATCATAGAAAACAAAAAGAAATAGGTTTTATTGATCTAAATGACGGCACAGACTTTAGAGGAATCCAATTAGTTTATGACAAAGATTTAAAAAATTTTGAAGAAATTCAAAAACTTCATATTGGTAGTGCCCTAACAGTAACTGGTAAACTAGTAAAATCAGCAAGAAAAGAACAATTATTTGAATTAATAATAACAAATATAAAACTAGAAGGAGACTGTCCAGAAGATTATCCCATTCAACCAAAAAGACACACCAGAGAATTTTTAAGGGAACAAGCTTATTTAAGACCAAGAACTAACCTTTTTTCTGCAGTATTTAGAGTAAGAAGTGTAGCTGCCATGGCAATTCACGAATATTTTCAAAATAACAATTATGTTTATGTACATACCCCTCTAATTACAACAGCAGATTGTGAAGGTTCTGATCAAATGTTTAAAATAACTACTCTAGACTATAATAACTTACCATTAGACGAAAATAAAAAAGTAGACCTAAGTAAAGATTTATTTGGAAAACAAGCTTATATAACTGGTACTGGTCAATTACATGGAGAAGCATTCGCTATGGCCTTTAAAAAAATCTATACTTTTGGTCCAACTTTCAGAACAGAAAATTCCAATACTAAAACCCATGCTAACGAATTTTGGATGATAGAGCCGGAAATCGCTTTCTGTGACCTAAATGGCCTAATGGATATCGAAGAAGAAATGTTAAAATACATAGTTAAATATGTTTTAGACAAATGTCCAAATGAAATTGAGTTTTTCAACAAGTTTGTGGAAAAAGGCCTAAAAGAAAAATTAACTAGCCTAATAAATTCCACTTTCAAAAGAATTACTCATAAAGAAGCTATTGATATATTAAAAGAAGCTCCAAATAAATGGGAATTTACTCCAGATTATAACGAAGATATAGCTAAAGAACATGAAAAATATCTAACAGAATACTTCAAAGTACCAGTATTTATTACAAATTGGCCTAAAGACATAAAAGCTTGGTATATGAAAGTAAATGATGATAATAAAACAGTAGCAGCCGTTGACTTAGAAGTACCAGGAGCTGGTGAACTAATGGGAGGATCACAAAGAGAAGAGAATTATGATAAGTTAATGAAAAGAATAGAAGAAATGAATATAGATAAGGAAACAGTAGATTGGTTTTGTAATTTAAGGAAATACGGAGGCTGCTATCATTCAGGTTTTGGAATGGGATTTGAAAGATTACTCATATACTTAACAGGAGTAGAAAACATAAGAGACGTAATACCATTTCCAAGAACACCAGATAATTGTGATTATTAAAAAGAAAGATAAGGTGACTCAATGAATAAATATAGAACAAATTATTGTGGACAAATAAATGAAGAGTATATCAAAAAAGAAATAACCCTATCAGGCTGGATAGAAAACATAAGAGACCATGGAGGTATAATATTCGTTGATCTAAGAGACGAAACAGGTGTAATTCAACTAGTAAGTAATGACGACCATATGTTTGATCATTTAACTAAAGAATCTACAATAACAGCAGTAGGCACCATAAGAAAAAGAAGTGAAGATGACTTTAACCCTAATATAAATACAGGAACAATAGAATTATTAGTAGAAAAAATAACCCTATTAGGAAAATCAAAAAATATTTTACCATTCGACATAAAAACATCCCATGAAGTTTCAGAAGACTTAAGACTAAAATATCGTTATTTAGACCTAAGAAATAAAAAAATAAGAACCAATATCAATCTAAGAGCCCAAGTTCTAAAATTTTTAAGAGAAAAAATGGACTCATTAGGATTTTTAGAAGTTCAAACTCCAATAATAACAGCATCTTCACCAGAAGGAGCAAGAGACTTCTTAATCCCATCAAGAAAATTTCATGGCAAATTTTATGCCCTACCACAAGCTCCTCAAGTATATAAAGAACTATTAATGGTAGGTGGAGTAGATAAATATTACCAAATAGCCCCTTGTTTTAGAGACGAAGACACAAGAGCAGATAGAACTATGGAATTCTATCAACTAGATTTTGAAGCAGCCTTTGTAACTGAAGAAGACATCTATAAAATAGGAGAAGAAATATTCTATGATACTTTTACTAAATTTAGTAACAAAAAAGTATCAAAGCCACCATTCAGAAGAATATCTTACAAAGAATCAATGCTAAAATATGGAACAGATAAACCAGACTTAAGAAACCCTTTAGAAATAACAGACATAAGTCATTTATTTGAAAATACAACCTTCAAACCATTCAAAAAAGCCATAATAAGGGCCATAAAAGTAGACAATATAGGAACAAACCCTAATAGTTGGTTTAATGACATAGTAGATTATGCTAGTTCCATAGGAATGCCAGGAATTGGTTATATAACTCTCTTAGAAGATAATTCTCTAAAAGGACCAATAGCCAAATTCTTAAATCAAGAAGAACAAGAAAAACTAATAAAAGAAACAAACATGAAGCCTAACAGTGTCTTATTCTTCATAGCAAACAAACAAGAAGATATAGCAGCTAAATATGCAGGACTAATAAGAAACTATTTAGGAAACAAAATGGAATTAATAGATAAAGATTCTTTTGAATTTTGCATAGTTAACGATTTCCCAATGTATTCATATAATGATGGTGAAAAAAAATACGACTTCTGCCACAACCCATTCAGTCTACCTAAAGGAGGAATTGACTCCCTAAAAAATGATAATCTAGAAGACATTATCGCTTACCAATATGATTTCGTTTGTAATGGTTATGAAATGTCTAGTGGAGCATTGCGTAACTATGACCTAGAATGTTTAGAATTAGCCTTTGAAAAAGTTGGCTACAACAAAGACATAATAAAAGAAAAATTCAAGTCTCTATATAATGCCTTTCAATATGGAGCACCCCCACATGGAGGAATGGCTCCAGGAATAGACAGAATCATAATGTTATTAAATGATGTAGAAAATTTAAGAGAAGTTCAAGCATTCCCAACTAGTGCTAGTGGGCAAGATAACTTAATGGGATCTCCATCCGAAGTATCTGAAGAACAATTAAGAGAATTACACATAAAAATAAGAAAACAAAATATAAAAAACAAGATAAATGAATAAGTTTGTCTTGTCTTTTTAGTACGTAATATCTATCAAATAATATAAATATATATTTCAAAATAAATATAACAAAATAATATAAATTTATGATAAAATCATAAGTATATATAAGAGGTGTAGTAATGTTTTTAAAAGAAAGAATTATATCCCATAGAGGTATTTATGACAATAAAAAAGTATTTGAAAATAGCCTAGAAGCTATAAAAAAAGCCAAAGAAAAAAACTATATAGTAGAAATAGATATTCATCTAACAAAAGATGATCAAATAGTAGTATTTCATGATTACAATACTAAAAGAATTACAAAAAAAGATATGATTATAGAAAATACTAACTATAAAGACTTAAATAATCAAAATATTTATCATATCCCCCTACTAAAAGAAGTTCTAGATTTAGTAAATGAAGAAGTCCCATTACTAATAGAAATAAAGCAAGAAAGCAAAGTAGGAAAGTTAGAACATAAACTAATGGATATTCTAAATAATTATAAAGGAAAATACGCTATCCAATCATTTAATCCTCTAACCATATACTGGTTTAAAAAAAATTACCCAAACATCCTAAGAGGACAATTATCATATAAATTTAAAAATAAAAATATCCCCAAAATAGAAAAATATATATTAAGTAATATGTTTTTTAATATCATAACAAAACCCAATTTTATATCTTATAAATATGATGAATTATCTTTATCTAGAATAAAAAAATATAATCGAAAAAACATAACCATATTAGGATGGACTATAAATACTAAAAAAGAATATAATAAATATATAAAAATATATGATAATTTAATTTGTGAAAAATTTATTTAAAACAAATTTAACTAATAATATTGATTTTTAAATATTTTATTTATATAATATAGCAGAGAAAGAAGGGATAATATGAAAGTAAAAGTAAATGAAAAATGTATAGGTTGTGGTTCTTGTATATCATTAACAGACTCTAAAATATTTGATTATAATGATAATGGACTAGCAGAATGTATAGTAGACGAAATAAAAAAAGAAGATGAAGAAGTAGTAGAAAATGCTATCACTTATTGTCCAACAGGAGCAATAGAAAAAGTAGATGAATAATAATAACTTTATCTACTTTTTTTATTATTTTACCTAACAATTACCTCATATTGTTCAATAACTACTTCATAATAGTCATAAAAATTACCACCTATATATTGTAAATTCTCTAGATATTTTACTTTAGAATAGAAAATTTATATCTCTTATTAAAATGCCTCTCACTACAAAATAAATATTATAAATATATAAAATAATTAGTGCAATTATAGTAAAAAATTAACTTCAAAATATTTCAAATTTTTTATCTTATATTATACCATTAATTCTTTACTTTTAAATAGTTTTGTTATAAAATCATATTAAGAGGACAGTGGTTGTATGAAAAAATATAATATCTTACCAGCAGATACATATGTAGTTGTAAATAAAAGCATTATAAATGAAGAAGATAGAAAAATATTAACCATGTTATATCAACCAATAATAGGGCCTCTTCCAATAATGCTATATTTTTCTCTATGGTCAGATTTAGATAAAACAGAAATAATATCTAATGAATATACTCATCATCATTTAGTTACCAATATGCATATGACTCTAGATGAAATAGTAGAATCCAGGAGAAAATTAGAAGCAATAGGACTGTTAAAAACATTTTATAAAGAAGAAAATATAAATAATTATATTTATCAATTATTTTCACCAATAAATGCCCATGATTTTTTTAATCACCCTATATTAAATGTTGTCCTATATAATAATTTAGGAAAAAAAGAATACGAAAAATTAAAATCTTATTTTAAAATGCCTAGAATAAATACATCTAGTTATGAAGATATAACAGCATCTTTCTCGTCTGTTTTCACTTCAGTTCCCCTAACATCTTATGATATTTTAAATGATGACATTAGAAAGAAAAATATTTTAAAATTAAATATAGATAGTAATTTTGATTTTGAGTTCTTAATAGAATCATTACCAAATACTCTAGACAAAAATAAAATATTTACTAAAGAAATTAAGGAACTAATAATAGAGTTATCATATCTTTATGATTTAGATGTTATAAAAATAAAAGATATTCTTCCAACTTGTTTAAATGAAAGAGGAACAATAAATAAAGAAGAATTAAGAAAAAACTGCCGAAATTATTATCAATTTGATAATCGTGGTCTTCTACCTAGTGTAGTTTATAATCAACAACCAGAATATCTAAAAGAACCAACAGGAGATACATCAAAACGTGCAAAAATGATTTATACCTTTGAAACAATTCGCCCATACGAATTATTAAAAAGTAAAAATAATGGAGCCGAACCAACAGCAAGAGACCTTAAATTAGCCGAAGATTTAATTATAAATTATAGTTTAAAACCAGGCGTTGCAAACGTTTTAATAGATTACATATTAAAAACTAACAATAACAAATTAACTAGATCATTAGCTGAAACAATTGCAGGACAATGGCAACGCCTAAAAATAGAAACCGTCAGCGATGCAATGAGTCAAGCCGAAAAAGAACATAAAAAGTATCGCAAAAATAAACAAACAACTAGTAGTAATACTAAAAGAAAAGTGATTAAAGAAGAGAAGATACCAGAATGGTTTAACAAAGAAATAAAAAAACAAGAAGTAACAAAAGAAGCTCAAGAAGAAATGCAAAACTTATTAAAGGAGTATCGATAATATGAAGGACATTGCTACAGTTATAAAAGAAAATTATTATTTAAATAATGATAAATTAGAAAAAGACTATAACCATGCCCTAGAAACTAATAAAACATTTAAAAAATTAGTAAATTCACTAAAATTACCTGACCAATATCTTATGAAATATACAACAAAACTAGAAGAAACATCTAAAGAATTAAATAACTGCAAAAAATGCAAAAATTTAAATGAATGCAAAAACTCCTATCATGGTTACGTATATTATCCTGACATATTAAACGATAATTTAGTATTTGACTATATCCCATGTAAATATAAAAAACAAGATGATTATCAAAACCAATATAAAAAAAATATCTATCTATTTGAAGTACCAAAAGAAATAAAAGAAGCTAGTATGAAAAATATTGATTTAGATGACCCAGAAAGATATGACATAATCAAATGGCTAAAAAACTTTATTGACAATTATCAAACAGGTAGACCAACAAAAGGACTATATTTAACTGGAAACTTTGGTTGTGGTAAAACATATCTCATCTCAGCTTGCTTAAATGAACTAGCCAAGAAAAATCATAAAATAGCAATAATCTATTATCCAGAATTTTTAAGAAGTCTAAAAGAATCATTTGGTGATAATGAAGAATATAATAATAAATTTAATTTTATAAAAAAAATAGAACTTCTCTTAATAGATGATATTGGTGCAGAAACTATGACAGAATGGTCAAGAGATGAAGTGCTAGGAACTATTCTTCAATATAGAATGCAAGAAGGATTAACAACATTTTTTACATCAAATTTAACTATAAAAGATTTAGAAGAACACTTTAGCGTCTCGCATGGAGGGGTTGAAAAAGTAAAAGCCAAAAGAATAATTGAAAGAATAAAACAACTTACAACAGAAATGCTTATGGTAAGTGTAAATAAAAGAAAAGAAAGTGAGGACTAAAATGAAAGGTAATATAACTAGAGATTTTGTAGATGAATCAGGAAACAAATCAGAAATTACAATAACTTCTAATAATGATGAAAAAATAAATTTAAGCCCAAATTACAAATTACAAAGACCAAATAGTAATAACAAATATATGAAAAAAGGTGCCAAAGGAAAAGGAGCATTCACATCAGATATAGGAATAAAAAGTGAAGGTTTTGCTCCAATATTTACCCTAGCTTTAATAATAGCCTTAGGAGCTATAGTAGTAGCTTATATTTTCTGGAGAATATAACTTTATGGATATTACAATTAGAAAAGGAACTGAAAAAGATGCCAAAGGAGTAATTGAAGTAAATACATTTACTTGGCTAACAACATATAAAGGTCTAATTTCTAACCAAATACTTGAAAAACGCATTGAAACTATGGACAAAAGAGTAGTAAGAATTATTGACGAAATAAAAAAATACAACAATTTATATGTTGCTCTAGATAATAAAAAAGTAGTTGGAATGATGATGTATGGGAAATCAAGAAACACCAATTATCCAAATTCAGGTGAAATATATGCAATTTATGTATTAGATAATTATCAAGGTTTAGGTATAGGAAAAAAATTATTTATGTTAGGAATAAAAGAATTAATTAATTTAGGTTATAATTCTATGATATTAGGGATTTTTCAAAAATAAATCTTACAATTTGACAAAATAAAAACAACGACCTAAAATTATTAAAAAAAACAA
>CALVPO010000022.1 GCA_944351345.1 uncultured Bacilli bacterium
TTGCTCCATATTTGATACTTCCATTGTTGGTGCTTGATTTACTGGTGCTTGCTCCATATTTGGTACTTCCATTGTTGATGCTTGATTTACTGGTGCTTGCTCCATATTTGATACTTCCATTGTTGGTGCTTGATTTACTGGTGCTTGTTCTACATTTGGTACATCTACTATTGGAGTTTGATTAATAGCAGCTTGCACCATAGCATCATTCATAACAGGGTTTTGATTTAACATTGGCTCCCCATTAACATTTCCCATAACACCACTAGAAGTAGCCACTGATGATACAGAATTATTATTTAAAGAAGCATTATTATTAGTCATATCTACTTGATTGTTAACAATATCATTCATACTCAAATTATTATTTAGATTATTATTATCATTATTATTACTATTTTGTTGTATTTGAATATTTTCATTATTATTCATATTATCACCACCATTATTATTTTTATTCACTTTTTTATTCTTTTCTCTGGCATCTGCCAAGAAACCAATAACCCCAATTATTATTATTATTAACAAAACTAATATATAGACATAATATTCTAATAAAAAATTATAAAAACTCACAATGCTCCCTCCTATTCATTCTATATTCAGTCTACCACAAAAAATAAAACAAGTAAACATTTTTATAATTATTTACTTGTTTTTTTCACTTTCAATACCATCAATAGCGTTTTTAGATATTTCTAAAGATTTATCATATTGTCCTTTAAAAAACAATGCCGTAGCCTTTTCTAATTCTTGCTCAACCTCAGGATAAGAACTTCTATACCTATTTCCATATATAATCATATCCTCACTCATCATAGAAGCCTTAATCATATCGTTAGTCTTATTATATATCTTAAATACCAAATCTCTAGCAGTATCAACTCTAATATTAAGAATCTTTATAACTATAGGTTTCTTATCTAATTCTTTAGCTATTTCTCTAATAGCATCCTGTGCTTCCTTTAATTCAACATAATAACTACTAGGAATAACAGGTAATTTATAATCTTTAAGCTTATATCTAGATTTTTTTAATAAATCTTGAATAGTAGCAAGTTGCTCCTTAGCTCTATATTCATCATCTTTCATACTAGTAATAGATCTAAGTTGATAATCAAGATCATCTTGTAATCTAGAAAGTTTTAATGATAAACTATCTAATTCATCATTAAGTTTAGAATAAGCAAAAGTCTTACTTTTACCATTTTCGAGCAACAACTTAAACTCTTCATTAATACTCTCTAAATTTTTATTAAGATTACTAAACCTATTTATCTCCTCATCCGTCAAATCATAAGTAACTTTTATATCATCAATTTGAACATAAATATCATAAACAACTTTATTAACCTTTTCTATCTTATATCTAAATTTTTTACAACCTTCCCTATACAAATCTTTACTTTCTTTTTCTTTATCAAAATCACTAAATAATCCATTAAAATAATCTAACATAGTCTTAAGTTCAATATCAGCTTCTCTAATATCAATATCCAATTTTTTTATTTTTTCCATAATAGTATTAGTTTTATTAGATATCTCCTCTAAATTATAATCAACATTTAAATAATCCATAGGATATCCATCTCTTATCATTCTAGCATACATAGTCTTAGATTCCTCAATCTTTCCAGGAATAAGTACACTAGCCATTAAAATAATACTAGGAGCATTATCCAATATTTCTTTAAGTTTTTCAATAGCATCATCTATAACAATAACAATCTTCTCAACCTCAACATAATCATTTCTATCCATAGCCTCCTCAAATAATTGAAACTTATCATCAATATTATTAAATTCTTCCTGAATAGCCCCCTCAATAACAGTATAATCCTTAATACACCTATCAAACTTAGATCTAAGTTCCCTATACTTAATTTTCAATTTAGTAACTAAAGATCTATTTCTCTCCTCGCTACCAGTAATAAGTTGTATCTCATCAACTAACTTCTCACTTTTCTTCTTTAACCTACCAATTTCAAGCTCTATATTAGTCATCTTTCTAATAGCAGCATTATACTCTCTTCTCTCAATCATAAAATCTACTTCACTAAGATCATCAGTAATCTTAGGTAACATCTCATCTTTTATATAACTAAAAGACTTATCCCAATTATCAAGCTTACGCTGTAAATTATCAGTCTTAACAAGTTCCCTAACCTTAGTAATCTCAGATAATATCTTAACATTTAAAAGCTGATTCTTTTCAACCTCTAGTTCATTAACTTTATTTCTATAACGCTTCTTAGCCTTCTTTTTTGTTACAAACAAAGTAATTACAACAGAAATTACTGACATAAGAAACGTCGTAAAAATCATCAAAAGTATATTATCCATATTTCACCACCTTATTTTAACCAAAAGCACTTACAACTATTTTAACATATTTTTATACATTTTTTTACATATTTTGTAAAACTTTACAATAAAAAGACGATAAAATTATCAATCTCATCGTCTAAATCAAAATATTTAATCTATAAACATTAATTTTTCTTGCTATCAGCCTTTTTTCTTAAATTAGTATCTAATATAGCTTTTCTAATTCTTATATTAAGAGGTGTAACCTCTACTAATTCATCAGAATTAATATATTCTAAAGCATACTCTAAAGTAATATCTCTAGGTCTTTTCAAAACAACAGTATGATCAGAACCAGCTGCTCTTGTATTAGTAAGCTGTTTACCCTTAACTACATTGACTGCCAAATCATTATCACGATTACACTCACCAACAACCATACCTTCATATACATCAACACCAGGCTCTATAAACATAACACCTCTATCTTCCAAATTACCAATAGCATATGCCGTAGCCTTACCATTATCAACAGAAACAAGGACTCCCAATTTTCTCTCACCAACAGCAACCGTAGGTGAAGGTTCATAATCCTTAAAAGTATGATTAATAATACCATAACCTTTAGTCATAGTCATAAAATCAGTCATAAAACCAATAAGACCACGTGATGGAACAGTATAATTAAGTCTAGTCAAATTATTAACTGTAGCCATATTCTCCATAACAGCTCCTCTTAATCCTAAAGACTCAATAACACTTCCCATATATTCCTCAGGAACCTCTATTTGAACATCCTCATAAGGCTCACACTTAACACCATCTATTTCTTTAATAATAACCTCAGGTCTAGATACTTGCAATTCAAACCCTTCTCTTCTCATATTTTCAATCAATATAGATAAATGCAACTCACCACGACCTGACACTGTCCAAGATTCATTTCCAGTCTGTTCTACTCTCAAACTAACATCCCTTTGAGTTTCTCTAAACAACCTATCACTAATTTTGCTAGCAGTTATAAATTTACCCTCACGTCCAACAAAAGGACTATTATTAGTCATAAAAGTCATTTTCAAAGTAGGCTCATCAATTCTAAGAACAGGTAGAGCTTCCTCATAACCAATATCACAAACAGTCTCACCAACAGATATATCAGGCATACCAGCTATAGCCACTATATCACCAGCATGTGCTTCTTTAATTTCAATTCTCTTAAGGCCTAAAAATCCAAATAACTTCTGAATTCTAAATTTTTTAATACTACCATCTAATCTCACACAACTAACCATTTCATTCTCAGTAACACTACCAGATTTAATTCTTCCAATACCAATTCTTCCAACAAAATCATTATAATCTAAAAGAGCTGGCTGAAACTGTAAATGCCCATTAACATCAACATCAGGTTTTGGAATTTCTGATACAATCAAATCAAATAAAGGATTATAATCTTCACTTTGTGTATTTATATCAGGATCTAAACTACATGTACCATTCAAAGCAGAAACATAAGCAGTCTTAAATTCTAATTGTTCATCATCAGCACCAAGTTCAATAAACAAATCAATTACCTCATCTAAAACTTCAGACACTCTAGCAGTAGGTTTATCAACTTTATTTATTACCACAATAGGTTTTATTCCAGCTTCCATTGCTTTCTTAAGAACAAACCTCGTTTGAGGCATAGTCCCTTCATAAGCATCAACAACCAAAAGCACCCCATCAACCATATTCATAATACGCTCTACTTCGCCACCAAAATCAGCATGTCCTGGAGTATCTAATATATTTATTCTATAATCCTTATAATTAATAGCAGTAGTCTTAGCAAGAATAGTTATACCTCTTTCTCTTTCTATATCATTAGAATCCATTACTCTATCTTCTATAGCCTCATTCTCCCTAAAAGTACCACTCTTTCTAAGCAATTGATCAACTAAAGTAGTTTTACCATGATCAACATGCGCTATAATCGCAATATTTCTAATTTCCATTTTTTACACCTCTTTTTTCATACCGACCTATTATAACATATAATCATAACTTTAGTACATACCTTTTTTATAAAAACGAAAAAAAATTAATTTCTTGTTTATAAAAACACAAACTAATTAATTTTTTTAACTCTACTAACAACCTTATTCTTCCTAGAAATATCCAAAAATACATCTCTAATATCAAAAATATCCAAAATTTTTTCTAAATCCATATTATCTATATTATTAATAACATAAACCATTTTAGAAACATCCATATTATCACTACCATACTTAGCATCAATCATATCATTCATAAAAGTAGCAACCAAATATTGATAACCATCAACAATAAATAACCCATCTTCAATAAATTTATTGATAAATTTATCACATTCACGATCAACAATAACATTAACATCTAAACTTAATATAGATTGTAATAACTTATTATCACCTATTCCAATTTCTTCAGCCAAATTAAATATCTCACTCTTATCATCTTCAATCCACAAGTAACCATCTGCCTTCTGTTTAAAAGAAATAAAACCATTCTCATAAAACATATCCATATCAATAAAAAGACTAGTTAATTTTTTCATAATCCTATAATTATCAAAAATTCGTATACTAATAATGTCATTAATACAATAGCCTTTATTTTTTAAAAAATTAATAACACGTCTTTCAAAAAAAACACTAGGAATCTCTGATAAAAAAAGATATTCACTAAAAGAAGAAAGGCTATCTTTCTTATTAGTAACTGACAAATCGACCATACAATGAATAAACTCATGTACTAAAGAAGAAAAAACTAATCCTATATCCTTATCAGCACTAATATTAATTCTAGACTCACCATCTTTTGTTCCAACATAACGAGATTTATCACTATTAAAATTAATCATTCCACTTAATCTAAACTTCTTATATATATCTTTCCAACTACAAGGAGCCTTAACACTATCTAAAAATTCATAAAACATATTATCAATATCACTAATATCAAATAATTTATGATCCCTTTTCTTATTTTTATTATCAAAATTACTTTCAAAAAGATTCATATTCTTAATATTCTTAAAAAACAATAAATCCTTATCATTATTCTTAAAAAATGTAACCAAATCTAACAAAAAATGATTATATAAAGGAAAACGTGCCTTACATTTCAACCACTTTGTTAATTTATCCAAATCATTCCTATCCATCAAAAAATTAACAAAATCATCAAAAGTCCCATTCTCATTATAATATTTACATCCAACAACAAAATAAAATAATTCATCATCTAATCCAAAAAAAGAATTAAAATCACCTAAATTATTCTTAATTAAATAACTATAATATAAATTTATCAATAATTCATCATCCTCAAACATCTCAATCATTTCTTTATTACTTAATTTTCTAACAACAATTTCCTTAAAAAACTCATCAAAATCCTCAACATATAAACATTCATTAGTAGGAACTAAACTCAAATTTTTATTATCATTAAGAACAGAACAAAACATATTATAATTATTACTTATAACCACTTCTACATGCTTAGCCAATTCTTCATTATCATCATTAAATTTAATGATTATATCTTTAACTGAAATAATCCTCATAAACTCACTTCCCCAAAGCAGTAGAATATTATAGCAAAATTTTATTAAAAAATCAAAAAAAGAATAAACTTATATATTTATTCTTCAACACAAACAGATTTATCTAAAGTAGAACTAGGTTTTCTTTCTAATTTTTTCTTATTACCACTATTAACTTCTATCTCAATCTTTCCCCCTATTCTCTTATTAAGCAAATTAGATTGATCAACTAACTCTTCCTTACTATCACATTTTCCCAATTCATCTTGACAAGAATCACTAAGCCACATATAAAAAGTATAATCATCATAGCCACTACCAGACTCACTATATTCTGCTAAATCTTCCTGCGTCTCAGTTAAAACAAGCCTGCCATTCTTTATAGTATCAAACTTATAATCTAAAGAACCACTAGCTATCTCTTCATCACCTTTAACTAATTTCCATTTTAAATATGGACTAAGTAAATCACAACTAATATTAAGATCACTTAAAGCTACATCATATATAATATCATCAACATCACTATTATCACTAGCTCCCCCAACTCTAAAAGTTATCTTGATAATATTATCAATACTATCCTCTACCTCACTATCTAATATAGGAACAAAATCAATATTAGAAGAATCAAATGAAGTATTCCCATAAGCTTCTTCATCAATATTTATCTTAGATGTAGTAGCCTGAAACAAAGAACTAACACTATAAATAGCATAAGTAACCCCTATCAATATAACAACTGCTACTAATAAATATATATATTTTCTATTCTCTTTAATAAATTCCACATTATCACTATCCTAACTTAAGTATAATGATACCAAAAAAAAATCCTAAAAAAAACCTTTTTAACTTCTAATTAACTCACTATTAAAATATTACTCAAAAATTTCTGAAACACTAGAAAGACATTTAGGAAAAATATTAACCTTACCACTCTTATCAATAGTCATTAATAAAATATCTTGATAATCCTTATATCCATGTTTTTTTAAATAATTACTAAGCCATTTACTATCCCTATTAACAGCTTTTAAATTACTCTCAATTAAAGTTCCATCTATTATAACATTAGCCTTAATTTCTTCATCCTTAACCTTTATTTTCATATCATTTCTAGTAACTACCTCATAAGGAGCTTTAGCCAAAAAACTAATCTTTCCACTAATCTCTAATACAGCATAATTAATTTTACTAAGATCAAAATATCCATTCTGTCTAGCCTCTTCTTCTAAATCATTTATATCAATACCCTCTTTTTTTAAATTATTATAAATTATTTTCCCATTATCAATCAAAATAGTAGGCACCCCGTTTATAAACTTTCTCATAGTTATACTCTTTAATGTTAAAATAGTAACTAATATAGCAGAACCACCATACACAACCAAACATAAAATTCCTGCTACTAAATCTTTTTCAATATCTAAAGATATATCAGCCGCTATACTTCCCATCGTAATACCAATAATATAGTCATATATATTCATTTGACTAACTTGCTTCTTTCCCATAAGTCTAGTTATAACAAACAAAATAATTAAAACAAAAACAGTCCTTAAAACAGTTCCTAATATAGATTCCATATTTATCACCATTACTAATATTAGCAAATTATTCTAAATTATACCAAAATAACTACTAAAAAAAGGATTCTAAAATCCTCTAAGTCTACATTTCCAAATTATGATATACCTCTTGAACATCATCTAAATCTTCCAAAGCCTCAATCAAAGCAATAGCTTTATTGCTAGCCTCTTCATCTAAAGTTATATAATTATCTGGAATATATGTAACTTGTGACATAACAAACTCATCATAGCCACTCTTCTCCAACTCATCCTTAACTTGTAAAAACTTATCTGGCAATGTCTCAATAACAAAACCATCATCTTCAGTTCTAAAGTCTTCTATATCAAGCTCTAATGCTTTATTCATAACCTCATCTTCATCATATTTCTTATCTAAAACAATAACGCCTTTTCTCTTAAACAAATAACTAACAGAACCATCAGTCCCCAAATTACCACCACGCTTAGTCAAAGTACTTCTAACAAAAGAAGCAGTTCTATTCTTATTATCTGTTAAACAATCTATCATAATAGCTATACCACTAGGTCCATAACCTTCATATCTAATAGAATCATAATTCTCTCCATTTCCCTTATTCTTAGCCTTATTAATAGCATTCTCTATATTAGACTTAGGCATATTCTCACTCTTAGCCTTCTCAATAACCATTCTAAGAGAAGAATTATTAACAGGATCAGGATCTCCACTCTTAGCAGCTACATATATTTCTTTAGCAAGCTTAGCAAACACCTTCCCCCTCTCAGCATCTATAGCTCCTTTCTTTCTCTTAATAGTAGACCACTTACTATGTCCTGACACTCTATCACCTCTTTCATAAATCTAAATCAATAATAACATCTAAATTAAACAAAGTCAAATAACACCTAAAAAGCATTATGAAATCATCATAATACTTATCGTCTTCCTTTCTTAGACTCTTCCAATTTTTCCATTTCTGAAGCAAGAATAGTATTACTAAAATATTTTAATCTAGCATTGTAAATAACTTGTTTTTTTAACTCTCCTTGCATACCTCTAGCTTCTTCTCTAATATTACTATATTGCTCTAAATAATAACCAATTTCAGCCTTTAATTCTCCACTAATACCCTTTCTATCAAAAGTAGCAGCCAATAACTTTTCATATACTTCCTCTAACTTACTAAAACCACTAGGCATTATCTCATACATATCATCACTTTTACTTAATTCTTGCTTACACATCTCTAACATCTCAGATAATACATTCAAACCACTTACATTACCTAACATCTGTTGGCCACTATTTAAAATTGATTCTGCACTATTACCATAACGATATAATGCCCTACTAAGCTTTCTCTCAAATAACTCTTTTCTAGCCCTCTCGTATACTTTATTATCCATCTTAGCAGGCATTACTCCCAATACTTCCCTAGCATACTGCTCAATCTCATCATAAGTTATACTATTACGAATATCATCTATCCTTTTTCTTAATTCAACATATTCTTTATATGCCAAACTCCTCTTTTCACTCGCTTTAACCTTATCATTACTACTAACAGCCTTTTTATCACTAACACCAGCATCTTTTTTTACTTCAGCTCTAACTTCATCTTTACCATTAATCTTAGCTTTTTTAGCTTCCTTTTCTCTATCTTCTAATTCATGTCTAAACTTCATCATACTCTTAGACAACAAAATTTGTTCCTGCTCCAATACTTCAATTTCTTTTTCTAATTTATCTATTATCTTAGAATATTTAAAACGAGAAGTAGAAACAAACAAATTAGAAATTTTCTTATATTGCTCAATAGATTTTCTTAATTCAATATATCTAGCAACATCTTTAGCAATACTAGCACTCTCTAAATCAGTAATAGAAGAAAATCTATCCTTACTAAACATAGCCAATTCATATTCTTGTGATTGTTTATAAAATTTATCAACATTAACAGACGGATCTTGTACTGATTTACGCAAATTCTCCCTCAAACTAGCAATCATTCTCTTAGCATTTTTCCTAGAAATCGCTTCCCCAGCCTCTACTATAAAATAATTATCATAATTATCTACTGGATTAGCATGTTCATCTAGACGAGTACCATTTTTAACCTGATATGGACCTTCTTGCTTAGTACCTTTAGTTCTAGTTTTTAACATCTCTGATACTCTTGAATGCTTAGCCAATTGCGAAGCAATATAATCATCAGACATTTTACTTCTCTTATAATCATCAACCAAACTAGTTATTCTCATATCACTAATAACACTTAAAAAATCATGTTTAGAAGAATCTACAGACAAATTATCAAAAACACGACTTCTAATGGCCCATACATCAGATAATTCCTTATTTAAATTAGAAGTTACTTTCTCTAATTGCTTTTCCAATTCTCTAGCCATCTCATCAACAATTGCAACAGAAGATTGCTTTTTAGTAGCAAACTCTAAAATACCTTCTCCATTTTGAATATTTTTATGAACTAACGGAGACATTTCAGCAAATAACATATTCAAAAGTTCAATATCACCTATCAAACCCTCAGCCAGTCTAGCATCTTTCTTTATACTTGGTAATTTATCAATTACCTTCTTATCTTTTATAAATTTATAAGCCAACTGAACTCTATTAACAATCCCAACTATAGAATCAGTTACCTCTTCTTTTCCCAAAATTCTTTCACTCATAAATTATCCTCTTACAACTATAATAAATTATAACATAAAACAACCTAACCACCAACATATCCTAACAACACAGGTGCTAATATAATAATAAGCACCAAAGGAACAAAGAAAAATACTGATATAATACTAATCTTAATAGGTATCTTACTTATTTCTGCTTTAACCTCCATTCTCCTTTTTTCTCTTAAATAATCTATTTGATTATACAAACTCTTAATAATACTACTACCATATAAATCAGCCTGCGTTAAAGAAAGCAACATATTATTAATAGCATCCGAAGGAATAGTCATCTGCATATCCTCCAATGCCTCAGTCAAACTCTTACCATATTTAACTTCTCTTAAAACTTCCTTAAACTCCAAAGTAATCTCTCCACTAGTACTATCAGTAGTAACTATAATAGCCTCATGTAAATTTCTTCCAGTTTCTAACGATAAAGTTAATATTTCAAAAAAACTACTAGCCTCACTCTCTAACTTAATAGCCCTCGTCTTTATATTGTAATCTAAAAGAACATAAGTAATACCTTTATAATATATATAAGTTAGAAGTGGGGCTAATATAAATCCTAGTTTACTAAGAAATAATACTAAAAAAAAGATAACTATAGAACCAATAAGTCTTATATTTAAAAAAGTATAAACATCAAACTTAGCCCTAACACCTAACAACTTTATTTTCTTGTTTATATCCAAAACAGTCTTCTTACTATATATTTTTCGAGAAAAATATCTAACATTATCCATATCTACACCTTAACTTTCATAATTTTCTTTAACAAATACATATATACAAGAAACATCACAAATATAATAAAAATTATCATATACCCCAAAGGGCTACTAAATAATGGCTCAAAATAATCTGGACTAAGTACATATATTATTAATATAAATACAACCGGAACTCCCATCAAAACTTTAACTACTAAATTAGAAGCCTGTGTAGAATTTTTTAAATCCTCTTCTAATTTCTTTTTTTCAAATAAAGTTCTCTCTATAGCTGAAAATACTGCTACTATATTACCACCTGTTTTATTTAAAATTATCAAAGACGATGATATATATCTAGCTTCTTCTAAATTAACCCTTCTAGCAAATCTAGAAAAAGCAACATCACTACTAATACCATAAGATAAATCCTGATATATTTTTTTAAATTCTATACTAATAGGTTCAGGCAACTCACGACTAGCAATCTCTACAGCCTGCATAGTACTCTTACCAGCCTTAAAAGCATTATTAAGTAAAATTACTGCTCTTAACATATCATTCTTTATCTTCCTTTTTCTCCTCTTATTAGCAATATACAAATAAATATCATAAATATAATAACCAAAAATAAAACTAATTATCATACCTAAAAAACTAATAACATTACCCTGAATTGCTAAAGAAATTATAACTAATCCAACAAAACATATCCCCATAATAAGTTTTATAATAATAAAATCTATTACATTTACAACATCACCAGCCATAATATACTTATTATATTTAGAAGCTTGTCTCCCAAATACCCCATTCTTCTTAAAAATCTTTCTAAATCTCTTAACAAAGCGATTATATTTATTTCTTAATGTATCCCCTAAATTATTATCATAATTCATAATAGAATTAATACTATATCTAGAAACTCTTCTCTCAACATTAATAGCCTTATTTAATTTAATTAATAAATCTACTATTATAATTACAATAATAACAAGTATAAAACGTATTACTATTAAAGTACTCAATATAATCACCTCCAAACTAAACTAGATACTATAACTATTTTTTAAACATATCATCTAATCTATCTATACCTTTTCTCTTAATCTTATCATAAACTTTAGGAACACCTCTATTTAATTTAAACTCTCCTTCTACCATATTATCATCAATTAAACCTTTTTGATAAAAACTAAATATAGGCTTAATATTAACTTTACCATCTACAATACCAGAAACTTCACAAATACTACTAACTTTTCTTCTTCCATCAGTAAGTCTATCTATTTGTACTACTATATCAATAGCATTCTCTATATAACCTCTAACAGCACTAACTGGAATCTCCATCTCATTCATTAAAATCATAGTCTCTAACCTATTAATAGCATCCACCGGACTATTAGCATGAAGAGTAGTAATAGAACCTTCATGCCCTGTATTCATAGCTTGCATCATATCAAATGCTTCCTTACCTCTAACCTCACCAACAATAATTCTATCAGGACGCATTCTAAGAGAATTCCTAACCAAATCTCTTATTGTAACCTCACCCTCACCTTCATAGTTGGTAGTTCTTGTCTCAAGTGATATAACATGACTTTGGTGAAGTCTAAGTTCTGCAGCATCCTCTATAGTAATAATTCTCTCGTCTTCTCCAATAAAACTACTAAGAATATTTAAAAGAGTTGTCTTACCAGTACCAGTACCACCACTTATAATTATATTTAACTTAGCCTCTACACAAGCCTCCAAAAATATAGCCATATTATTAGTAAGAGTACCTTTCATAAGCAAATCATCAATAGATTCCAAATTCTTAGCAAACTTACGTATAGTCAAAACAGGACCAGATAAAGATAAAGGAGGAATTATAGCATTCAGTCTAGAACCATCCCTAAGCCTAGCATCAACCATAGGATTAGCCGCATCAATAGTCCTACCAAGTGGCTGAACGATTCTTTGAATAGTCCTTAATATATGCTTATCATTAATAAAACTAACACTATCATCTTTAACTATCTTACCATCTATCTCAACATATATAGAACTAGGACCATTAACCATTATCTCCGTAATCCTATCATCATCTAACATCTCCGTAATAGGACCATAACCATTTATCTCATTTTGAATAAGATTAAGTATATAACCTCTCTGCAAATAATTCAAATCATACCCCAAAGTACTCTTATCAACCTCATCATTTATATATTGATCTAATAACTTATCATCAGGAATATTCTCATCTATCAAATTTTGGATAATCTTAGCACGTAGCTCATCTAACATCTCTTTATCTTTAAACACTTCATAATCACTAATATTATCAATTTTTATACCAGTAGACTTAACCTCAAAAGCATCCATTAAACTCTTCTTAACCACTAATATCACCCTCACTATATTTATCACTAATAAGTTCTATTGCAATATCATCAAGTCTTCTTATATCAGATGCATGAAACCTATTAATACCCTTATTTAAAGTAAGAATTTCCCCATTCATAACATACTTATCTATATTTTTAATATAAAAACTATTAGATATAGTAAAATTAATATTACACTTTAAAATACTTCTAATATCAAATAATGATAAATAATCATGACCAGTATCTCTACTATTATTAAGAACAAGCAAAAAATTCTTCTTATCAGTATCTTTAAATATACTAATAATACTTCTCATATTCTTAAGATCAAGTAAATCATTAGTAATCATAAATAAAGACATATAAGAATTATCTAAAATAAGTAAATTAACCTCATTCAAAATATGATTAGTATCAACCAATATAACATCATACTCTCTTTTTGCAAGTTCAAATATAACCGGTATATATTTTACATCAATTTTCATAGCACTCCTAGGATCTCTTGGACTTGCCATTACATCTATTCCTTTATTGTAACTAGTAACATAATCACTAATAGTAGTATATTTATTACTAGCAATAGAACTAATCATCATATATATATCTCTTTTATTTCTAATATCTAACCAAGTAGAAATACCACCACTATAAAAATCAGCATCTATAATAAGAACTTTCTTTCCCATCATATAATATATACCAGCCAAATTAACTGTCATAGTAGTTTTTCCTACTCCCCCTTTAACAGAAGATATACTAATTACTTTACCATTTTTAGAACCCGCCATATAATCACCTCTATTTAATCTCCTTCAAAACATACTTATCATTATCATTTATGTATCCTTTATATCTACTCTTAACCAAATAACCATCAGTATCAAATATCTTACTAAATATCCCCTTAACATAATAAGTACTATCAATATAAAACTCCATATCAATAAACTTAATATCTAAATTTATATCACTTTTATTTAATAAAGCCAACTTTTTCATATCATCAACAACAGAAACTTCATTTATATTATCTAATCCCTCTTCAAGAACAATCTTATTTATATTATCTAACTCTTGCTTCTCATAAATAACATTACCAATATCTATAACCATAACCATAATTCCTATTATAATAGGAATTATAACTATAAATAAAACTAAACTCTGTCCCTTACTATTAAGCTTCATTAATAACCCTCTCAACTTTTATAATAAAGGGATCATCTAATACCCTCCCAAGTCCTGGAGTAACCAAATTAACACTTTTCTCTATTTTTATCTTAACATATTTTTCTTTATAATTACTAAGCTCTATATTAACATCTTTATATATATTCTTAATATCATCAATACTATCACCATTCTTATACATATCCACTATATCATCACTAACACTAGAAAGAGAACTTCTATTATTAAAAATAGTCCCAAAATCAACTATTACAAATATTATAAATATCAATACAGGCATTATTAATATAAACTCTACCAAAGCCTGCCCTTTCCTATTCATAATACCACCTACCATCCCTATTATCGATTTAATTATATCAAAAATAGAAAAAAAAAGAAAGTAAATTTTTACTCTTTACTATCTTTTTTATTATTTTCTCTTTCTTCCTCTTCATCATCCTTAAATATAACATATATTAACCCTATTATAATTAATATAATAAGTATTATTATAACTACTCTAGAAGAATTACTATCACTTTCTTTTTTATCACTAGCCTTTTTCTTATTTACATTTATAGTATATGTCCTCTCACTTCCATCTTCTGATGTCACAACTATAGAAACAACATTCTTACCAGTCTTAAACTTCTCATTACCTATAACCTCATAACTAGCATTATCATCACTCAAAAGAATATTCAATTCTAAACTATCAACATCACTACCAACTGTAATAGAATATTCTAAAATATCTTTATTAAAATCAATTTCATAATCTTTAATAATTAATTCTTTAATATAATTATCATTAGAAAGACTAATATAACTAATAGAATTACTACTAGTATTATCTACTCTATTACTAGCAAATACCAAATTATTAGACGAAGTATTATCAGATTTATTGACTTCTTCTTTAGGATATTCATAAATAACATCATTATTAGAATTATTACTAGAACCATTATTATTAATAGGTTCATCCCCACCTATACCATAATTATTTATTTTAATAGACGTACTAACAGTATTATTATCTATATTAACAGCAAGACCATTCATAGAAGTTTTTATATCATTAATACTAATAACACCATTTCCCTCTTTCAAAACCCTAAATTTTAAAGTTAAAAGAGCATCACTACCAGAATAATTATCTAATATATATATAAATTTATTATCACTATTAATATCTCCATACTCACTATCTATATTAACACTAACTAACTCTAATAAATTATGATCATAATTTAATACTCCCTCAATACCATTAATACTATCTTTAGAAAAACCACTTAGACTATAAATAACTTCTATCTCATCTCCAACATAAATATCACTAGGAGAAGTAAAATTACTAACTAAATTATCACTAACAATACTATCATTAAACCAACAACCATTAGTAACAGAATAAATAGTATATGTAACATCATGAATATCAAATATTAAATCTCCATTAACATCATTACTAAAGTTAACCAACTCATTATTTAATATACTATCAACCATACTATTAATATCACCATTATTAACAATACCATAGTCATCAACATCATCACCATCATAAACATCACCAACAACAACAATATCATAAGTTGCTAGTACACTATCATTAATATCATAAAACAAAAGATTCATACCACTAGTAACAATAGAACCATCAACTAACTCATTACCATCACCATCTAAAATAGCAACACGACTAATATTGTATTCATCGTATTCATTAGTCATTTCCCTTACTTTTATTTGATTAAGAACATCTACTACAAAAAGACGATTTCTTAAACTTCCCTTAACAATCGCAATAGAATCATTAACAAATTTAATAGTATCACTATATTTATTTAATACCTCATCACCAATAACATTATTCATACCTATCGCTTCTACTTTAGAAGAAAAAACACTAAAGAAAAAAACACCAATAAATAAATATAAAACTATTTTTCCAAAAATTTTTCTCATCATTACTTCCTTTCTATCTTTATTACTCCCTCATCTATTCTTACAAACAAAATTATAGCAACTTGTTATTATTTTTTCTACCTATTTTACATATATTTTACAAAAACAATTTCATTATTAGCTACATATTAACAAAAACAACCATATAAAATTAAAAATAATTATATATTTTCTTGACTTAAATAGTCTATATATTATATAATACTAATTGCATTTGGCAGCATTATCTATTATTTCTATAACGTGTTATATACAAGTAACTTAATTCTGCTGCATAAGCGAAAGTAATCTTAAAAACACCCTATAGAAATATAGATAACCCTTTTGCAAGAAGGAGGATAAAGATGGCAAGATATACAGGCCCAAATAATAAACAAGCTAGAAGAGTTGGCTTCTCTATTCTAGAAAGTGGAATAGAATTTTCAAAAGGTAAAAGACGTGAATATGGACCAGGACAACATGGTCAAGATAGAAAAAGAAAACCTTCAAACTATTCTATCCAATTAAAAGAAAAACAAAAAGCTAG